>CAYNCR010000327.1:0-3077 GCA_964395575.1 uncultured Desulfohalobiaceae bacterium | reverse complement strand
AAAACCCCGCGAACATTTACGCTGAATCCAGGGAGGTGCTGAATAGTTACAATTTTTTCAATAAAAACGCGGCAACGCCTCTACGGCTCACCGCGTAAACAAGGAGCCCAAGATGCAAACCCTGGCGGTCATTATCCTGATCGGCGTCGCGGCCTATTTCGTGGTGCGCCGCTTTCTCGGCCTGATCAAGGGAGGCGGCAGTCCCTGCGGCTGCTGCGCGGACAGCGACAAGTGCGGTGAGCAGCAGTCAGACAAGGGGACTCCTCTGGAGGACCACCGCAAGAACACCTCCTAAAGCCCGCTCTGGAGCAAAACTGCGGACCGTGTGGCTTCCCGTTCCGGGATCGTGCCGACCCAGCTGAAGAAGGCGGCAGCACGATCCCGGAGCTTCCCGTGGCTCTCCGCAAGGGGCCTCCGCCCCTTACGGCTTCTCCAGCTCCTGCTGGATCCGATGCAGCATCTCTTCCATCTCACCTCCGGAAAAGCAGTACCCCAGCTCGGTGAACCGCTCCCGGAAGGCTGTGACCTCCTGTTTCACGCTCCGGCTGCCGCGAACCACCTCGGCCATGAGCCCGGCCAGCTCCGCAAAGTCGTCCGGCCCCATGCCGAAGCGGGTCATCTCCTGCACGCCGAGCCGGAGCGACCCCGAGGCGGAAAATCCCTCCTCCTCGGGCGTCGCCTGGTAGTTGCAGATAATGTTGTTCTGCTCCAGACGGCGGGCGATCTCCGGTCCTTTCCCATAGCCGACATGCAGGACCACCTGGTGCGTTTCGGTGTAGGAGATCGCCGGATCTCCGGCCACGGGAAACCCTTCCTCGGCCAGGGCACTGGCAAAGGCCTTGGCGTTCCGGATCACCGCCTGCTGGTACTGATCCCCGTAGGCGCGCATCTCGTAGACCGCAAGCAATAGCCCCAGCAGGGTCCCCAGGTGATGATTGCTGGTGAAACCAGGGAAGGTCCGGCGCTGAATCGCCTCCCACAGCTCGAAGCGAACATCGCTCTCCGCGACATTGACCCCGACCACGCCCCTTTGGGGCCCGAAAAAGGTCTTGTGCGTGGATCCGGTAACGATGTCCGCCCCTTCCCGGAAGGGCTCCTGGAAGTGCGGCCCCAGCAGGCCCAACACGTGGGCCATGTCGTACATGAGGACACTGTCACGGATTTCCGCCTCGTCCAGGATCTTCCGGATCTCCGCCACAGGCTCGCGGTAGAGGACCATGCTCTTGCCCAGAATGATCAATTCCGGACGGTGCTCCAGGATGAGATCGTGCGTCGCCTCCATGTCGATGGCATAGGGATCGCTGGCGGCAGTGGGGAAGCTGACCACCGCCGGCCTCTCTCGCACCGGATCCCTCTGGACGAAGTCGCGCAGGGCGCCCATGGGCTGGGCGGAGAGATGGCCGCCCTTGCTGAGGTGATGGTTCATCACCTTGCGCATGCGGCGCTGCTCCACCTTGCGGTCCGCCCGGTTCAGGTAGTCAACCATGGCGGAAAAGACGGCCATGTTGGCCATTTGGCCGGACACAACCCGGGCCTCGACCTGACTGCAGCCCAGGAATTCCGCCAGCTCCTTCCGGAGCAGCTGCTCCACTTCCCCGATGAATTCCGTTCCCTGATAGTAGAAGACCTCCGCGTCCTTGAAGGCCTTGACCGGCTTGTGCTCCGCGTAGCGACCCGACGGGTCCGTGATGGACAGCATGCGGCAAAGCGGCGATGCAGTCTGCTCCGAGGGAATCAGATTGATGCACTGCCGCTGACGCCAGCGGTGGTTGTCCACCGCCCTGCTCACCAGACCCCGCACCTTGTCCGTGATCGCCGTTTCCTCGTCGGACTCCCGCCCGCGCTCAGCAGCTTCGTCCTCGGGAAAAACGGGCCAGGCGAAAGGCGGGGCCTCGCGCCGCAGAAACTCGGTCACCACAACCGCGCTCTTGGTGCCGCGCATGGCGACCTCCACTTCGTCGCCGGGGCCGAGGTCCGAGTCGAGCAGGGCGAGTCCGATGGCCCGGCGACCGCTCTCCTCGCTGAGCCGCGAGGCGATCCCCCGGCCCTCGACCTTCCAATAGGGCACCATGGTTCCCGAGGTCACATACCCTGCGTGCCGACCCTGTTTATACACCGCCGCCCCGGGGCGAACGGTGCCCTTGTCGGTGACCGCAATGGGCCGAATCATCCGCGGCAAATCAGAAATCCGCGAGTAGTCCTGATCCACGATTCCCCGATACGCCTCGTACTGCCTGGCCAGGGCCTGTCTGCCGATAGAGTCGCCCTTGACCCGGGCAAAGCTCACCGCGAACCTGGCCGGAGGGCAGGCGAATATGGGGATCTTCTTCCCCTCGGGGTCTTCGCCGAGCTCGTGCCCGTACAGGGGAAGGGCTGCCTCCAGCCGCAGAGTGTCCCGAGCGCCAAGTCCCACCGGGGTCGCGCCCTTGTCCGCCATCCGGTCCCAGAGGGCCTCCACCGCGTCGCTGTCCAGAAAGAGCTCGAAGCAGAGAGGCTCTCCGGTATAACCGGTGCGCCCAATCCAAACAGGGATTCCGTCGATTTCCGCGGTGGATAGGCAGTTGCGCATGGGCTCGGGCAATCCCCCCCAGCTCAGCAGAGCCTCCAGGATCAGCTTGGATTCCGGTCCCTGGAGGCTGACCATGGCCATGTCCATGGTTCGGTCCGTGAGCTCGGCCTCCGGAAATCCGGGAAGCACCTCCCGGAAATGCTCCAGAACGCGCAACCGGTTGGCCGCATTGACCACCAGCAGGTATTCCCCCTCCCGGAAGTGGTAGAGGTAGCCATCGTCGATGGCGCCGCCCTCCTCGTCCGGGATCATGGTGTACTGGCTCTGCTCCGGCTCCAACGCGGCGGCATTGTTGCTGAGCACGTACTGCAGAAAGGGGAGGGCTTCCTTCCCATTCAACACAAAACGGCCCATGTGGCACACATCGAAGAGACCGGCCCCTTTGCGGCAGGCCAGGTGCTCGGCGATAATGCCCTCCCTGTACTGTACGGGCATCTCCCAGCCCCCGAAGTCCACCATCTTGGCGCCTGCCCTGATATGCCAGTCATAAAGCGGTGTTCTGAGCGGA
>CAYNCR010000326.1:0-3115 GCA_964395575.1 uncultured Desulfohalobiaceae bacterium | reverse complement strand
GCTACTGGGTTTCCGTGAAGGGATTGTATCCCAGGGCGTTGATCTGGGCCACAAACCGGGCCAAACGCTCCAGCTCCGGCACTTCCTCCTTGTACTGCAGCAATTCGGGGTGGGAGTCCAGATAGGACGTATCGAAACGGTGGGCGATGAAATCGGGCTCGTCCATGATCCGGCGATAGAAGGGAATGGTCGTAATCACCCCGGCGATGATGAAGCCGTCCAGGGCGCGCCGGGTGCGGTCCACCGCCTCTTCCCAGGTGAATCCGTACACCGTCATCTTCACCAGCATGGAGTCGTAGTAGCGCGGGATCTCGTAGCCCTGGTACACCGCGCCGTCCAGGCGGATGCCGTGCCCGCCGGGGGACTGGTAGACCTGGATCAGTCCGGGGCTGGCCATGAATTGGTTCTTGGGGTCCTCGGCGTTGATGCGCAGCTCGATGGCGTGCCCCCGGAACTGGATCTCGCTCTGGGACACGGACAGCGTTTCATCCGAGGCCACGAGCAGCTGTTCCCGGACGATATCCAGGCCGGTGATCATCTCCGTGACCGTGTGCTCCACCTGGATCCGGGTGTTGATTTCCAGGAAGTAGTAATTCCCCTTCTCGTCGAGCAGAAACTCCACCGTCCCGGCGCTCACGTATTCCGTGGCGCGAGCGGCCTGGACCGCGGTTTGGCAGATCTCATTGGCCAGTTCATCCGGCAGCCCGGAGGGGGCGATCTCGATCATCTTCTGGTGCCGCCGCTGAATGGAGCAGTTCCGCGTGCCCAAGTGGATCACCCGGCCCTGATTGTCCGCCAGGACCTGCACTTCCACGTGACGGGGCCTGGTGATCGCCTTTTCCAGGTAGACATCCGGATTGCCGAATGTGGTCCGCGCCTCGGAGCGGGCGGCCCGAAGTCCCTTGAGCAGCTCATCCCTGGTCCTCACCATGCGGATGCCGCGTCCGCCCCCGCCGGCAACCGCCTTGACCATGACCGGAAAGTCATGCTTGGCCACGAAATCCAGGGCCTGGGCCTCGCCGGCCTCGCCCTCGTCCAGAACACCCGAGCCCGGAATGACAGGGACCTCGGCCTCGACCATCTTGCTTCGGGAGATCACCTTGCTCCCCATGTCGATGATCGTCTGCTCCGACGGACCCACGAAGGTCAGGCCCTCCTCGCGGCACCGGCGCGGCAGGTCCGGATTCTCCGAGAGGAATCCGTACCCGGGGTGCACCGCGTCCGCCCCGGTCTCATGGGCCGCCTGAATAATATGGTCGATGTTCAGATAGTCCTTCCGCGGACCTGCGCCGATGCGCACCGCCTCGTCCGCGAGAATGATGTGCAGGGCGTCCTTGTCCGTCTCCTCGTACACGGACACGGTGGAAATGCCCAGCTCCTTGGCCGACCGGATGATCCGGACCGCGATCTCGCCCCTGTTGGCCACCAAGAGCTTGTTGATCATAATGTCCTCCTCCTCTCCAAGAATCGCTCCCGCGCCGGTAAAGGCGAAAGCTTTGCTGTCAACGACAAAAAAACTCAATAACACAGCACCGCGGCAATGCAACCCCTCTTGCCACAGAGTGGCACCTGTTCTAGAATCCCATTCTCGCGGCGGGCTATTGAAAACGAAGCGGCCCCCATCCGGCGGCAACTCGGCCGTCGCGAAGCGAAACCCCCATCGGGAAGCATCATGAGCTCCACCATCCGCAGACAGAAGTATTCGCGCAGGGACTTTCTTTTCGGGATGGTCAACCGTTTCCGAAGAGACGACGCCTGGGGGGAGGATCCGGGATTCGACCTTTCCTCCAGGGATGCCGACCCCCTCATCCGGGAGGGGCGCTACGACGAGGCCGTGGAGATCCTGCGCAAACAGCTGGACAATAGCCCGGACAACCTGCAGGCCCGGCAGAAGCTGGCCTACTGCTCTCTCCGGCAGGGAGAGCTCGAGGCGTGCGTACGGGAGTTCCGCATCGTGCTCCGGGAACGAAGGCAGGACAACTTCACCAACCTCCACCTCGGCCTCGCCTTCGCCAAACAGGGGCGGGCGGACCAGGCCATCGCCTGCTGGCGGGAATATTTTAACATCAATCACCCCATTATCCAGCGGGCTGTGAATCTGCAGATCTCGCTGCACGAGGTAGGGTCCGCGGACCCGCAGGACATGGACAAAAGCGTCGAGGAAGCTATTCAGGAGCAATCAGAGCTCAATCGGCGGGAGGGCAACGAGGACCAGTCCTATTGATCTCCCCCGGAACAGGATAAACCCATTGCAGGACAAGCCACCCATGAGCCAACGATCGAAATCCGTCCAAAGCCTGGAAAAGCTGAAAAAAGTGGCCCGTTACATCGCCGGGCTCGACGACCGCGTGCTGGAAGTCTTCATCCACTCGGACGTGCCACGGGATCCGCTGGAAAACGACGAGATCTACCTGGTCTGCCACCTGGCGGATCACGGCATCAGCAACGATATGGACCGCTACGACGACGAGGGCTATCTCTGGGGTCTGGACATCCAGGAACGCATCGGCCAGGTCCTGTCCGAGGAGGGCATCGAGAACGAGGTCATCGTCACCCCGTTCAATTTCCGCCTGCATGAAGAGGGGGAATACGGGATCTACTACCACACCCTCTTCCTCAGGGAAGGATTCACTCCAGTGATCGAGCTCGCGGATCAGAAAAAGCAGAGCAAGGACCAGGAGATCCTGGAGGACTCGGAGCGCTCCGAGTAGGGGCACCTGCGGCGAGCCAGCTAATGGTGCTCTTCATGCTCCATGGCCTGCTTCACCCTGTACAGGCCCCCTCCGACCATCACGGCCAGAAACACGAAAATCCCGCTCACTCCCACGAAACCCGCGGGGGTGCTGTGGGCCATGCTCGTGATGAGCTCCAGGATCGTCTCCATGGCTTCCTCCTTGCGTAAGCGTTGACAGGGTTGCTTCGAGGGTAAGTATTCAGAAAGTTAACCGCCCGTTCGCTCCCGCTCACTCGACATGGGGGACCAGAGGGACGTGATTGGCAAGCGAAGCTTGCCTGGGCCTATCCCCGCGGCAACGGTCCGCCGCGGGGATGTCCCGCACGTCGAGCGACCGAAGGGAGCAGCTTGCCCTGCACTCACTTTATTGCACCGGTGCAA
>CAYNCR010000325.1:0-3129 GCA_964395575.1 uncultured Desulfohalobiaceae bacterium | reverse complement strand
GGATCTCCAGAGTGCCCCGGACCAGGTCCATCTTGTCCACAAGGCCGTAGGCCTTGCCCCCGATGTTGATCAGCTTTCCGTTTTCCTCGAGCTGTCCCAGAATGTTGCGGATGGTCTGCTTCTCTGCATCGTTGGGCTGCAGGGTTTTGTAGATATCCCGGAGAGCCAGAGGGCTGGAATACTTTTGAAAGAGATCCAATACATTTTTTTTGCTGATTTTCTGGGGTTTCTGATTATTTTTCTTTCTCGCCATAGGGTGTTTTTCCTCGCAATAGAGATGAAAAGGTGTTTCGTTGATAGAAATTTCCAGAAAATGGTCCGTGTTTCGTGCCTTGGGTACAGGGGAAGCGAGAGGCGCACACGAGTTTTTCCGGTAGGCTTAGCGGGGTTGGCAGGGGCACCCAATCTTGAGCTTGCTGCGTTGCTTCAACAGCTCAAATTTTTGCAGGGAGGACTATGCCTCGACCTCGAACCATTTACGCGCTTGGCCCTGAAAATTCTTGAAGGCCCTGCCTGAGAAGGCCAGTTTCATCAGGCTGTTTCGGCTGATCCGCGGGATTGACGCGATCTTTGAACGGAAAGCCCTTTTCCGACTGCGAGGGCAACGTGCCTTGTTCATGGATGGAAGAGGGCTGCCGGAATATCGCTCAAAAAAAGCGCTCCAATACAGCACAAAATCAAAATAAATATTTTATCCCGTATAAAGGGTAAGGTCAAATGAATGTGGGGCGACAGAATGGATTTTCTGCGCAGGATGGCTTGCCTCGGAAGGGTATATCTACTAAATGGATTGTACTTGAAAAGCTTTTTTGCCTGAAGGGGACATCCTCTTTCCACACAAACAGGAGGGGTGCAGGCATGGACAAGATCTTGCGCGTGGACGTTTCCGGAGACAGGCCGGGTTCCATCGAGGAGCCGCTGGGCGAGTACGCCGGCCTGGGCGGCAGGGGGCTGACCTCCTCTGTCGTGGGCAGGGAGGTGCCAGCGGACTGTCATCCTCTGGGACCGGAGAACAAGCTGGTCATTGCGCCGGGGCTGTTGAGCGGAAGCGCCGCGGTGAATGCGGGCCGTCTTTCCGTGGGATGCAAGAGCCCCCTTACCGGCGGGATCAAGGAGGCCAACTCCGGTGGCCAGGGGGCGAACGTCCTGGCTAGGCTGGGCTACGCAGCGATCGTCCTCGAGGGGGAGCGTCAGGGGGACGAGCTGTATGTGCTCCGGATAGGGGCGAACGGCGTGAGTCTGGACAAGGCCCCCGATCTGAAGATGTTCACCAACTATCAGCTTATGGAACGGCTGCAGGATGAGTACGGCAAGGACGGGGCCATGATCAGCATCGGAACAGCCGGGGAAATGCGCCTGGCCAATTCCACCGTGGCTGTCACGGACCCCGAGGGCCGGCCCACCCGACACGCCGGGCGCGGCGGCGTGGGAGCGGTGATGGGCTCCAAGGGGATCAAGGCCATTGTCCTGGATGGCTCGAATGCTCCCATGCGGCGGCCCCAGAATGCGGAGGCCTTCAAGGACGCGAACAAGCGCTTCGGACAGGGCCTGCGCAATCATCCCGTCACCGGCCAAGGCCTGGGCGCCTATGGGACCAACGTGCTCACCAACATCATCAACGAGGCCGGGGCCTATCCCACGTACAATTTTCGCACGGGCCATTATCCGGACGCCGAGCGGATCAGCGGGGAGTCCCAGGCAGAGCTGGAGAAGAGCCGGGGCGGCAAGACGAGCCACGGGTGCCATCGCGGCTGCGTGATGCAGTGTTCCGGCGAATTCGTGGACAAGGACGGCCACTTCGTGAGCAAGCAGCCCGAATACGAGACCGTCTGGGCCCATGGCGGCAACTGCGGCATTAGCGACCTGGACGCCATCGCCCGCCTGGATTATCTGAACGACGACTACGGGCTGGACACCATCGAGACAGGGGCCACCATCGGGGTGGCCATGGAGGCCGGTCTGCTGGAATTCGGGGATGCGGAAGGGGCGATCAATCTGCTCCGGGAAATAGGCCAGGGCACGCCCACGGGCCGCATCCTGGGAAGCGGCACCGCTGCGACCGCCAAGGCCTACGGGATGGAACGGGCCCCGGTGGTCAAGAACCAGGCCATGCCCGCGTACGATCCCAGGGCGGTCAAGGGCATAGGGGTCACCTACGCCACTTCGCCCATGGGAGCGGATCATACCGCAGGATACGCGGTTGCCTCGAACATCATGAAGGTGGGCGGAGAGGTGGATCCCCTGGGCACCGAGGGCCAGGTGCAGCTCTCCCGGGATCTGCAGGTTGCGACCGCGGCTTTGGACTCCACGGGATTCTGTCTGTTCATCGCTTTCGCCATTCTGGATCAGCCGGAGACTTTCCAGGCAATGGTGGATATGATCAACGCCTTTCACGGGTTGGAAATGACCGCGGATGACGTGAGCGACTTGGGCAAGAGCATCCTCCGGACTGAGCGGGATTTCAACACCAGGGCGGGCTTCACCGCAATGGACGACAGGCTGCCCCGCTACTTCCGCAGGGAAGCGCTTGAGCCCCATAAGGCGGTCTTCGACATGTCTGACCAAGAGCTGGATCAGGTCTTTACCTGGTAATCGCGGGTGCTGACCCGTATATGAGGGGGGTGGCTCAGGCCGTCCCCTCTTTTCTTTATTTGTAACTATGCACCATCTGCATAAATCTGCGCTCACCTTTTATTCGGCGCTGGCGACTTCGTCGCACACTGGCGGCCTTTAGCCGCACGCGGTGAAGAGTTTGGAACCGCCCCCATGCACCCACTTTAACACTATTTATGATTAGCTCTATCTATCTAGATAAATTGAAATTATTTAGAAATTGTACCGGTGCAATAAAGTGTGTGCAGGGCAAGCTGCTCCCTTCGGTCGCTCGACGTGCGGGACATCCCCGCGGCGGACCGTTGCCGCGGGGATAGGCCCAGGCAAGCTACGCTTGCCGATGACGTCCCTCTGGTCCTCTATGTCGCGTGAGCGGGAGCGAACGGGCCGTTAATGTTCTGAATACTTACCATTTTTTCATGAAAATATGTTCAACTTGTTGAATTGTTGAGCAATTAACAGCGAGGCTCGCCCGGCACTCATTCACTGAATGAGTGCCGGGTTCGCTGGGTTTCA
>CAYNCR010000324.1:0-3132 GCA_964395575.1 uncultured Desulfohalobiaceae bacterium | reverse complement strand
CAGGAGCTCGGCGGGCACCTCGAACCAGTAGATGTCCTCAATGGGAGCACTGTGGCCCTGCTGCGCCAGGTAGTCCTTGAGGCGCCGGATATCTTCGGAATTGACTTCATTGATAAAGTAGGTTCGCATTTGTGTCCTCCGGCATTTTTGCATGATTCGGGAATGCTCGGTCGATATGCATACGAGTTTGCGAGAGGCTTGCGGCACGCGGGCCGGGAAAAGTGCCGCAGATTTTCCGCCGAGGAACGTAGCGTTGTCAAGTCCGGAGGCAAAACGATCCCTGTGCCGCTATTGCGGGGGTTGGCAACAGGCACAAGGATGGGTATGCTTCCCACACCCCTTTTTCGAGGCCTGTGGGCCCGGTGAGGGAGTGTGCACAGCACGGAGGGACAGAAATGGAGGCAAGGCAGTTCGGCCCCTTTGAAACCGGTGAATTGTTCGGATGTCCGCGGGAGGTTCTGGATCTGGCCGGGGAGCTCATTCGCTGCCCCACGGTCGCCGGACGGGAACGGCTGATCAGCGAGCCTCTGGCCCGAGAGCTGACCCAGGCGGGATGCACGCTTTCCTGGCAGAAGGTGACCGGAGCCGGAGGCAAGAACCTCGTCGCCTCGCGCGGCAGCGGCGGTCCGCTCTTCGTGACCCATGTGGACGTCTATCCGGCGTACGGGCATCCCGACGCCTTTGCCTCGGACGTGCGGGACGGCTACTTCATCGGCAGGGGGGCGGTGGACACCAAGGGACAGATCGCTGCCTTGCTCTCGGGACTCAAGCAGACCGAGGAGCCGGTGCAGATTGCCTTTGTCGTGGACGAGGAGGGGCTGGGACGCGGCTCCGAGGAGCTGGAGCTTCCCCCTGAGGTGACCGGAGCGGTGGTTCTGGAGCCCACAGGGCTCAAGCTGGCTCCCGCGGAGGCCGGATCCATCGGCCTGCAGCTGCGCTTCACCGGCCGCGAGGCCCACGGGGCCATGCCCTGGGCCGGTGAGTCCGCTGTGGACACCGCTGTGAGCCACTACCACAAGCTGAAGGAGCTTCCCTTTACCTGGCACGGGCACAGGCTGTTCTCCTACGGGGGATGGGTGAACCTGGGCCGCATCGAGGGGGGCTCGGACACGATGCTTGTGCCGCCCAGGTGCATTATGGAGCTGGAAGTGGGCTTCGCTCCGGGCCTGGAGGCGGACACTGTGGCACAGCAGATCTACGAATCCCTGGATGCGGCTGAGTCCATACACATGGAGGACATCTGGGAGCCCTGGGAGACGGACGAAGACGAGCCCCTCATCCGCGATCTGGCCCGCGCGGCCGGCCGGGTCCAGGGCAGCGAGCCCGGCATGTGGGGCATGCCTTCCTGGACGGACGGGGCCAATCTGGTGCGCAAGGGCATTCCCACAGTGGTCTTTGGGGCGGGGGACCTGGCCGTGGCGCACACGTCCGAGGAATGCATGCCCCTGGATCAACTGGGCGAGATGAACCGGATCCTCATCGAGTTCATTCGCGGTAGCGGTTGACGCAGCTTCGCTGCGTTCCGCGTTCCCGGTTCCCCGTTCGGAGTGAGGCAGGGGGTGTGCAACAGCATTTCGCTGAAGCGCTTTCCGTCTTCTGTCCGACATCCGACGTCCGACATCCGACCTTCGATCTCAGACCTCCGACCCCCGGAGCAGGGCCCGGATTTCCTCGCTCTCGAGATGCCTGCACGAACCGGACTTGAGCCCGCCCATCTCCACCGGTCCCTGGGCAGTGCGGATGAGGCGCAGGACTTTCCAGTCCAGCTGGTGGCACATCCTGCGGATCTGCCTGTTGATGCCCTGCCGAAGCGTAAACCGCAGCCAGTGGATTTCCCGTCCCGATGATTCCAGGACCTCCACCGGAACGGGTGCCAGGTCCACGCTCCCTTCCAGTCGCATTCCGCTGCGCACCGCATCCAGTTTTTTGCGGGAGAGCCCTCCCCTGATCTTGACCGAATAGGTCTTGGGCAGGTGATAGCGGGGATGGGTGACCCGGTTGAGGAAATCCCCGTCCGTGCTCAGGATGAGCAGCCCCTCGGAAAGATAGTCCAGGCGTCCCGCGGGAAGGATGCGTTGTCCCCTGAGATTGTGGGGAAGCAGGTCCACGACGGTGGTCCGGTTTTGGGGATCGGAAAGGGTGGTGACCACTCGCGAGGGCTTGTGCAGGGCGAGATAGACCTGGCCCGACGGATCCTCCCGCGGAGCCGCCACAGGGGTTCCGTCCACGCTGACCTGTTCTCGATTCGGATCCACCCGCAGGCCCAGCTGACTGACCACGTTTCCGTCCACAGACACCCTGCCCGCCGCGATGAGCTCGTCAGCCCTGCGCCTGGAGCAGATCCCGGACCGGCTCAGGAATTTGTTCAGGCGAATATTTTGCTCGTCAGAGTGTTCCCCCATCAGGTCTAGATGGTAATCACCTTGCCCGCAAGCTGCAAGCTGGTCACCACGTCGAGCATGTTCGTGGTCTCGCCTACGGCCTTGTCCTCCAGAAGCTGGAAGTGGCTCAGGCAGGTGCCGCAGACGAGGATGCTCACTCCACTGGATTCCAGCTCCTGCAGCGCCTCGAGTAGTTCGCTCCCCTGAACAGCGAGCTTTACCCCGGAATTGAGAAGAATGACCCGCCACAGGCCATCCATTTCAGGCAGGGTGCGAAGGAAGTTGCCCATGAGCTTGCCCCCGAGCTCCTCGTCACCGCGGCCGATACAGTCCGAGGTGATAAGGACGAGCTGACTCGTGGCGCTTCCGCGGGGCTCGCAAACGAGGTCCACGGCTTCGGGCTCCTGATCGGGGGCACTCTCCCCAATATTCGCCTCAACCTCGGAATCGCTCCGGGCGGTGAGCACGTACGCGCCCTCCTTTTCCGCAACATCCTCGAGGGTATAGCTCTGGCTTTTCAGAAAGCGGGTCACATTGTCCCTGGCTGGCTGGTTGTCCACCACAACGCGCAGGGCAGTCGGCCGCCTATCCTGAATGAAATCCTTGCAGCGCATGACCGGCTGGGGACAGGCAAGTCCGGTGCAGTCCAGCTCTGTCGAGTTCATGGGTCCTCCTGCTCCAGAATGGAAGATAATATGTAACTATTCAGCACTCCACTGATCATTGTAACTATAAGCCGACACGGGGTATT
>CAYNCR010000323.1:2327-3156 GCA_964395575.1 uncultured Desulfohalobiaceae bacterium | reverse complement strand
CTATCCCCGATAACAGATAACGGATAACAAAATACATTCACACTTTGCACGAAAGACTCCGAAGGAGGTAATTAATAATGAGTGATTGGATAGATATTAATCCAGATGTGCTTCGCGGAAAGCCTTTTATCAAAGGGACGCGAATTCCTGTGGAATTAATTGTTCGCAAGCTGGGTGAAGGAAGCACAATGGAGGATATTTTGGATGGATATCCCAATTTAAGCAAAGAGGCGATTCAGGCTGCTGTTCTTTATGCTGCTGATATAGTAGGCAATGAGCCATGGTTTGAGCTGAACACAGGATTTGAACAGAGTAATGACACTGAAGTTACTGGCTGACGAAAGTTGCGACTTTGCCATAGTTAGAAGTCTGCGTGCTGCAAATTGTGACCTTAAGGCTGTTGCAGAAGAAATGCCTGGAGAGAGCGATTTTGTGGTGTTACAAAGGGCCATAAATGAAAATCGATTGCTTTTAACTGAAGACAAGGATTTTGGCGAGTGGGTATTTGCTCATGGTTCAGTCATCCCAGGAGTGATTTTTTTTCGTTATCCATCGCACTTTCGTAAATCAATGGCCAGGATGGCATTCGAGCTTATCAGCAAGCGATACACTGATCTTATTGGAAAATTTACCGTTGTTGAGCCTGGAAGATTCCGAATTAGAGGGATGTTAAAATAACCGATAATAGATAACGGATAACCGTTAAGAAATAAAACCGCCCCAGTGAAATGGCAGAAATTTTACGGGGCAGGCAGTTCTCGCAGATCTCCGCAGTTGAAATAAGAGCCAATCGCACTTTCATACATAATCACGGAGCCCAACATGAAAA
>CAYNCR010000323.1:0-2317 GCA_964395575.1 uncultured Desulfohalobiaceae bacterium | reverse complement strand
ACTTCTCAACTTCTCAACTTAAAATCAACTTCTCAACTTTTATACTTTTATACTTTCGCACTTTCGCACCTTCATACGTTTAACGAAGCACGAAGAACAAAGCACGAAGAACGACGGTATTAAAACAGGCTTCTGTGGAACGTATTTAACGATATTTGAGTAAGTTATGCAGGTCCGCCCCCCATCAAACGCACACCTTCAAACTTAGCCACGGAGCCCAACATGAAAAACATAAAATACGTCGTCTACAAAGAAGGTGATTACTATGTCTCGCAGTGCCTCAACGTAGACGTGTCCAGCTTCGGCGAATCAATCGATGAGGCAATAGCGGCATTGAAAGAAGCACTCGCCTTGTATTTTGAGGATGCCGATGCAAATGGGGAATTCCAGATTATAGGAGAAACGCTCTTGGGCGAGGACTCGATCAATGTCTAAATTGCTCTCTTCCCAAGAGATCATCAATGTCTTGCACCAGCATGGCTTTCACTTCATTTCTCAGAAAGGTAGCCATAAAAAATTCAGAAAGGAAAATCGCACAGTCATTGTGCCTGATCCCAAAAAGGAAATTCCCAAGGGAACTTTTAATAGCATACTACGCCAATCTGGATTGCAAAAAGAAGACTTCA
Source organism: uncultured Desulfohalobiaceae bacterium (assembly GCA_964395575.1). GTDB lineage: Bacteria > Desulfobacterota > Desulfovibrionia > Desulfovibrionales > Desulfothermaceae > JAIPDU01. The sequence continues at coordinate 1,691 of CAYNCR010000323.1, read as the reverse complement.
AAAAATAAAAATCAGCGAGGATCAGCGCGATCAGCGGTTCAAACTCTTCCGATTTCCTTGACATTTCGGCACATGAAAAGCTACAAAACAAAGTTCAAAGCTTGAACACATCCACTTTCTCTTCGTTTTCAGCTTTTACACTGGGTCATCACCCCGGGTCTACTACTTTGAACTTATGATGAGGATGTTTCCACACGCGATATTTCCAGGCTAGACCCAGGAGCAGAGGATGTCCGGGACATGGTGCAGGAGGTTCATTAGCATGCACAAGAAGTTTGATAGAATCACAGTGAACCCCGAACTCATGAACGGTCAGCCCTGTATCAGAGATATGCGACTGACCGTCCGAAGAGTTGTTGAAGCAGTAGCCCTTTATCCGGATTGGAAGGAGCTGCAGGAAGAATATCCTGAGCTCGACAATGAGGATATCCGTCAAGCACTCGAATTTGCTGCGATGAATCTGGATACGCAAACCATCGACTGGGATGTTGCGTGATCCAGATTTTGCTTGATCAGGGCCTTCCGCGAAGTACATCCTTCCATCTGAAGGATGAATACTGGGATGTTCTGCACACCGGTGATATTGGCTTAAGCAAAGCCAAAGACTCAGAGATTTTGGAGTACGCGCGGAAAAATCAAAGGATAATCATAACCCTGGATGCTGATTTCCACGCATTTCTTGCAGTCACAAATGCGCAATCTCCCTCGGTTATTCGAATACGCATTGAAGGTCTCAAGGCGATGGAGCTCGCCCGACTGATAGAGGACATTTGGCCAAAAGTCGAGACCTCGTTACAACAGGGAGCAATGGTTACAGTGACTGCGAAGTCTATACGAATTCGTCACATGCCCGTATCCAAATGGGAATAACGGTTAAAAAAGGAACCGCAGATCTCGCAGATCTTCGCAGATAAAAGATAAGATTTCCTGATCAGCGAAGATCAGCGCAATCAGTTTACCCCGTGAAACAAAGCGGCAGCTTTCACGACAGTGGTTTCACCGGGGCGGTTAGACCTCTTCTGTGTTTTCTTCATAATTTCCTGATCAGCGGTGAAACCTCTTCCGATTTTCTTGACATTCCGCCCCATGAAAAGCTACAAGATCAAGTTCACAGCTTGAACACATTCAGAGCCTTGCTTTCTAAGCCCATGGCCATATTTCTCTTTCCACGCCCCTCGGCCTTTGCCATAAGGCCTTGATGCGTCGAACGAATAACGAGGTAACTATGCCTACTTATTCTGAAACTCCCTTTCAAGCAGCCATCGATGCTGCAGAGGCTCTATCCATGGAGGACAGGGAAGAGCTCCTGGAAGTCCTCAGGATTCGCATGGCTGAAGATAGGCGAGAGCAGATTGCAGCCAATGCTTCCGAAACATTAGAGGCTGTCCGGGAAAAACGCGCTGGTTTCGGAAGCTTGGAAGACTTCAAAAAAGATCTTGCAGATGACGATATATAGCCTTGCCTGGTCGCAAAGCTTCAAGCGGGGGTTCAAGAAAGCCACCAAGAACAAACCAGAGCTCTAGGAGCATATGGAATTCTGGAATTACCGAATTAAGGGATTGGGGAATTATGAATTATAAGAGCTTTGAAGAGTTGCCTTGCTGGCAGAAGGCACGTGAACTCAGTCAGAAGACCTTCAAGCTGATCAACAAAGGACAATTTTCAAGGGACTACAGCCTTAAAGACCAGAT
>CAYNCR010000322.1:0-3183 GCA_964395575.1 uncultured Desulfohalobiaceae bacterium | reverse complement strand
CTCGCGGACAATTCCTCAACAATTCAACACCTTGTACACATTTTCATACAAAAAAAAACAAATCAGCTCCCCAAAAACTCGTTTGGAAGGAGTGCCTATGGCTGCATCGAAGATCCTTTTTCTCTGCGACGCCAGCGATATCGACATCGTGGAAAAGAGCTTCGCCAACAATACGGAATACGAGCCGGTTATCGAGACCTCGGAGCGTATCCTGGAATACGGTGTGCAGGCCTATCTCCAGCGCACCATCGAGCTGATGAACAAATATCCCGACATGTACGACGGGATCGTCGGGACCCACGATTCATCGGCTGTTTTCGCCTCCATCATCGCGGAAAAGACGAACAAGCGATTCGCCAGTGTCCAGAGCACAATCAACTGCCAGAACAAGTATATCAGCCGCAGGATCCAGAGACACTGCATTCCGGAACACACCCCCGATTTCTGCCTGGCGCTGGACTATCTGCGCAATCCGTCCAGACTCCAGACGCCCTTTTTCATCAAGCCCGTACGCGGCAACATTTCCTTCGCCGCGCACACCATCCATGACCCTGAGCAGCTGAACGACTACACCTGCAGGGAGAGCCTGGACATCGCCCGCAACAACCAGTATTTCCTGGACGCGCTCTCACTGGACCCCGAACTGCTCAATCCCCTCAATGTCTTGAGCTGCAACAGCTTTCTTTGCGAGGAGCTCCTGCTCGGGGATCAAATCACCGTGGACGGCTACATCGTCGACGGTCAGGTGGAGCTGTTCGGCATGACAGGTGCCGAATTCCTCCCCGAAAGCAATTCCTTCAGCCACCATGTGTTCCCCTGCTCCTTCGATTCCCATATTTCCGGACACATCCGGGAGACCATCCAAGAGCTCATCCCGAGGCTCGGCCTGGACAACAACCTGTTCAACGTGGAGCTCCGCCTGAACCCCTCTACCGGGACCTTCTCCATCCTGGAGGTCAACAGCCGCATTGCCTTTCAATTCGCCAAGACCATCGAATCGGTCACCGGATACGATCCCCTGCATCTGCTCTGCGATGTGGCGACCGGGCGTACGCCGCAACCAAAAGCCGAAAACAGGGAAACCTATCCCCTGTGCTTCAATTTCGAGCTGCATTCCGTGACCGACAAATGGATACTCAAAACGCCCACACGAAGTGACCTCGAGGAACTGCAGATCCGCTACCCGGAAGTGCACATCCGCAATCTCGTGCACGAACACGCGCGGCTTTCCGACTTCAAGCACAATCCCGAGAGCTACCGCTACTGCATTCTGGACATCCCGGGCAACTCCGAAGAGGAAATCATGGACAAGCACGACAGGGTAACCTCCATGCTCAACTATGAGTTCGCCGAAGCCCACCTGGACGCCTAAATCCGCCCGGTTATCCCCTTTGCGAATGCAATAGGACCCGTGATATTCCCTGACTGGGCTCGAGCCGTTCATGAAAGAATCCGCCGCAATGCGGCGCAAACCCCACAGGACCGCATATGAGCGAAGAGCGCGAACGACTGAAACAGATCATCCTGGAGCGATCCTTCCAATGGAGCGACACTGCGGACTTTCGCCTCGCCTCCGGCAACTGGAGCCACTTTTACTTCAACTGCAAGAAGACCACCATGGACCCCGAAGGAGCCCATCTGGTGGGGCGGGCCATTTCCGAGGCCGTGCGGGATCGCGGCATCGACGGCGTCGGCGGGCTGACCCTTGGGGCGGATCCCATGGCCGCGGCCGCCATGCACGCCGCCTGGGACTGCGGGCACCGCATTAAGCAGTTCGTGGTCCGGAAACAGCTCAAGGACCACGGCTCCATCCGGTGGGTCGAGGGCAACATGGAACCCGGGGACAAAGTGATCATCCTCGAGGACGTCGTGACCACCGGCGGCTCCACTATCAAGGCCCTGGAGCGCGCTCGCGAGGACGGTCTCGAGGTCCGCGGCGTCCTTATTCTCGTGGACCGCGAGGAAGAAGGGGGAAGGGAGCTGATCAGTCAGCACAGCCCCGGTCCGGTGGAGGCCCTGTTCACCCGCTCCGAGCTCATGGGCGGCTAACACACTACGTGCTCGGCAATGGACGGACCCGGGCTCTCTGTTGCCAAGTCCTTTTGTGTACGGAATAATTGCAGTATGATTTCAAGCACAGAGTCCGCTGTCCCCGCCTTTACCAGACTGCGTCTTTTCCTGGCCCTTTCCCGTACCCTGCACGGGGGGCTGGACATGGCAGCCCCCTTTCTGGCCGCCCTGCTCTGGCTGGGAGGCTTCCCCTCCCTCAGCGTGGGACTCATCGGGGCGGGGACCGTGTTTGCCGGATACACCGCGGTGTACGCCCTGAACGACCTTCTGGGCTATCGGCTGGACCGGGACAAGCTGCGCCTGCAGCTCGGAGAGGACGCGGATGGGCTCTCCTATCTGGACGCCGCCCTTATGCGGCACCCCTTGGCCCAAGGGGCGCTTTCCTTCACAGAAGCCCTTGCATGGACCTTTTTCTGGGCCATTTTGGCGATCATCGGAGCCTGGATGCTCAACCCTCTCTGCGTGATCGTCTTTGCCGGCGCAAGCCTGCTGGAGGCCCTTTACTGCCTGCTCTTCAAAGTAACTCCCCTCCGGACCCTGGTGAACGGCGCGGTCAAGACCGCCGGCCCGCTGGCAGCTGTTCTCGCTGTGGATCCCTCGCCCTCTCCCGGGCTTCTCGCCCTGTTGCTGGGCTGCTTACTGCTCTGGGAAGTAGGTGGCCAGAACATCCCCGCGGACTGGAGCGATCTGGAAACGGACCGCAGCCTCGCCGCAAGGACCATCCCCGTCGTCTTCGGGACTCGTATCGCCGCCCGGATCAGCCTGGTCAGCCTCGCCGCGGCACTGCTCACGAGCCTGATCCTCTTCGCCGTTTCACCCCTGGCGGCTCCCTGGTGGCTCATCGCCCTGATAGCGGGGATCGGCTCCTTTCTTCTCATCGCTCCGGCTTACCGGCTCCTGGTCCGCTCCCGCGTCGAGGACGCCATGCACCTCTTCAACAGGGCCAGCCTCTGGCCGCTGAGCCTGCTGCTTGCAGGCCTGCTCGGGGTCCTGGTTTCCGGGATTTCCCTATAGACCGTGACATTCGAGCACACCATTCAACCATCATTCCCGGGCCGACCCGGACACAACCAAGCATGAAAATAGTGCGCGGGGAGCCCTGTTGAATCCTGC
>CAYNCR010000321.1:0-3191 GCA_964395575.1 uncultured Desulfohalobiaceae bacterium | reverse complement strand
ATCACCAAAATAAGGCAGATCACGGCGGTCAGCGCAAGAAGTATTCTCATGCCCGGGCTCCTTCCGCTATGGCGGGTTCGGTCCAGAACAGGGCCTGGAGACAGCCGAGACGGGATTCGAAATAGGCCTCGGCCCGGACCTCGAAGACGTGTTCCAGGATGTCTCCGGTGGCCACATCGTCCGCCGGGCCGCAGCGGACCAGGCGCCCCTGCTTGAGGAAGATCAGCTCGTCGCAGAAGCGCAGGGCCTGATTCAGGTCGTGGAACACGGAGACCACGGTCGCTCCGTGTCGGGCTTGGCGCTCCCGAACCAGGTGCAAAAGCTGCAGGCCGTGCTTGATGTCCAGGTTGGAGGTGGCCTCGTCCAGCAGGAGCACGTTCGCCTCCTGGGCCAGGGCCCGGGCGATGACCGCCCGCTGTTTCTCCCCGCCGCTCAGCTCGGTGATGGAGCGATCCCCGTAGGAGCCGATGCCGGTCTGCTCCATGATGCGGGCCACCACCTCCCGGTCCCTCTGGCCCGGGGTTCCGAAGCGCGGGATGTGCGGATAGCGGCCCATGAACACGATCTCCTCCACTGTGAAGGGGAAGGTGAGAGAGAACTCCTGGGGCACCAGGGCGATCTCCCGGGCCAGGTCCCTCCGCCTCCAGGAGGCAAGGGGGCGGTCCCGGAAGAGGGCCTCGCCGGAGACGGGCTCCTTGTATCCCAGCAGGAGGTCGAGCAGGGTGGACTTGCCGCTGCCGTTGGGGCCCACGATGCCGTAGAAGCGGCCCGGCTCCACGGCCAGGTCCATCCCTTCCACGGCGCGCGTGCCGTCCTGGTAGCGGTACTCCGCCTGGCACAGCCGGAACAGGCTCATAGGGCCATCTGCCTCCTGCGGAAGATGTAGCAGAAGAAGGGCCCGCCGATCAGGGAGGTGAGCACCCCGATGGGCACCTCCTGGGGCAGCACCGCCCGGGTCAGGGTGTCCGCGGCGAGCAGGAGCACGCCTCCGCAGAGCAGGCTCACCGGCAACAGCCGCATGTGGTCCGGTCCGGTTATGCCGCGCATCATGTGCGGCACTAGCAGGCCCACAAAGCCGATGATCCCGGAAACGGCCACGCACACCGCGGCCACAAGGGAGGCGGTGACCAGAAGGACCAGCCGGGTCCGTTGCGGGCTGATTCCCAGGGTAGAGGCGGTGCGCCCGCCCAGGCAGATGATGTTCAGGTCGCGGGCGAGATAGAGGCAGACCCCGAAGCCGAGCGCAACCACGGAGAAGACCAGGCTCACTTCCAGCCAGGTGGAGGAGGCCAGGCTGCCCAGAAGCCAGAATACTATGACCGAGACCCGTTCCTGGGCCAGGTACTTGCAGAAGCTGATCCCCGCGGAGAGAATGGCGGTCACGATGACCCCGGAGAGGATCAGGTTGTTCGAGGACATCCCCCCTGCGGAAGAGGCGAGGGAGATGACCGCGAAGAGGGTGGCAACGGCGCCGACAAAGGCGAAGACAAAAACGGTGTATGCTCCCAGCAGCGCAGGGACGAAGAGCAGGGCTGTGGAGGCCCCGAAGGCGGCTCCCGCGGAAACGCCCAGGGTGTAAGGGTCCGCCAGGGGATTGAGCAGGATGCCCTGGAAGACCGCCCCGGACAGGCCCAATCCTGCGCCCACTGCAGCGGCCGTGAGGATGCGGGGCAGCCGCACCTCGAAGATGGTGACCAGGTGCCTCTCCTGCATCCCTGCAAGCATGTCCTGCATGCCGAATATCTTGCCCCAGAGAGCCTGCAGCACCGTGGGGACGGGAATGTCGATGTAGCCCATTCCCGTGGAGACGGCGATGAGGCAGAGCAGGGCAAGGGCCAGAAGGATCGGCTGCAGGGCCGCTTTGCCGGGAACGTGGTGCATGGTGAAAATCGCCGTTCTCGTTGTGGATTGGAGCGTGATAAAAAAAATCCCCGGATCGCTCAGTCGGCGGATCCGGGGATGTCCCATTTTCATCCTCGATCACTGCAGGCTCGGGAGATGGGCTTCCGAGCCGCGTCTTCATCCGGGCAGGTCTTCTGACTCGCGGATCGTCCTACTTGCCCCTCACCCACTCCAAGCACAGACTGTTGCAATTGCCAAAAAGGAAGCCAGGAAGTAACCAGCTTTACAAATGGCAATATCTTGGCTTTGAGTGGGTGAGGGGATCGCCGCGCCTTCCCATCCCCTCACTCACTTCAAGGTCAAAGTTGCCGAATCCGTAAAATTGGTTGCTCCGGAAGGGCTTTCACGGTGCTTGCGGCAACGGCTTATGCTCAAGTGAGTGAGGGGCCAGTGGCTCTTATGCGGCTTTCGTCCCCGCTTACAGCGGTGGGTCCGTCCCTGACTTGCACAGGGTTCCCTTTTAAGCCAATCTGGCACCCGGATGAAATCCAAAGATCGTTGATAGCGAACGTAGGGAAATTCTGAGTTTCCGTCAAGGGAGAGGTGAAGATTCTCTGTTGTCGGAAAAATTCGTGCTACCGGGAGCGTGTTGCATGACCCAGGCGGCCAGGTACGAGACCTTTGACCACGGCGCGGACATCGGGATCCGCGGGGTGGGCAGCAGCCGGGAGGAGGCCCTGGTCATGGCCGCCAAGGCCATGTTCAGCCTTATGGTGGACGATGTGGAGAGCGTGCCGGCCAGGTCCAGCGTGGAGGTTCGGGTGGAGGGCTACGACGCGGAAGATTTGCTCCTGGCCTGGCTCAACCAGCTCCTGGCGGAGGCGGATATAGGCGGCCTCGTCTTCTCCGGGTTCAGCGTGTCCCTGAGCGGCTGGACTCTGGAGGGCTGGGCCGCGGGAAGCGACTTCTCCGGACGGGAACCCGGGGTCGAGGTTAAGGCGGCCACCTATAACCTGGCCAGCTTTTCCGAGAGCGACGGGGTCTGGACGGCCCAGTGCGTGGTGGATGTCTAGCCCGTATCTGGTGAGTCGGTGTATCAGTGAATCATTGATCCACTGCCCAAACAGCTGGACTAATGCGCTGATTGTTACTCTGTGCCGAACATCCATAACCCTGAACGGGGAACGGGGAACCCGGAACAAAGAACGCGGAACCTATCGCCTTGACAAAAACAGGGACACAAATTAGTCTCTTTTTTGGTTTCGGGATGTGGCGCAGCCTGGAAGCGCACTTGCATGGGGCGCAAGGGGCCGCAGGTTCAAATCCTGCCATCCCGACTTCCAAATGAC
>CAYNCR010000320.1:0-3197 GCA_964395575.1 uncultured Desulfohalobiaceae bacterium | reverse complement strand
GTGTATTATGAAACCCAGCGAAGCGCTCCACCCGCCTTCGCCTCGCGGCAATTGCACAACAAATCAGCAAGTTAAAAATATTTTCATACAACCCTCATTCCCGGGCGAACCCGGGCACAACCAAGCATGAAAATAGTGCGCGGGGAGCCCTGTTGAATCCTGCCTTCGGCAGGGCAGCTACGCTGCATTCAACAGGGCAAGACAATTCCCCGATAAATCAGGAAGTTAAAAGCATTTTCACACAAAAAAAAGAGCGCCCGTCCCAAGCAGGGACGGGCGCTCTTTTTTTTGTGTGTATTTTTGTCGTCTCGCCGAGCGGACCCCGGCTCTCTAGGAGGAGAGCTCCTCCTGAGCACTGGTGCTCGTGCTTCCGGAAGCTTCCTTCTCCTCCGGCTTCAAGGCCAGCTCGTCCGCATCCTCGTCCACCTCGACCCAGACCGTTCCGCCGTGGGTCAGGGTGCCGAAGAGGATCTCGTCCGTAAGCTTGTCCTTGAGCTCGGACTGCACCAGGCGACCCAGGGGCCTGGCCCCGTAGTCCGGATCGTGACCCTTCTGAGCAAGCCACTTCCTGGCGGAAGGCTCCAGCGCCACGCGCACCTTCTTCTCCTTGAGCTGCTCATTGAGCTCGCCGATGTGCTTGTCCACGATCATTTCCATCAGATCAGGGGACAGGGAGTTGAAGGCGATAGTGGAATCCAGCCTGTTCCGGAATTCGGGGGAGAAATATTTCTCCGCCGCCTTGATCCCCTTCTGGGCCCGGTCCTGGTCCTGCTGTCTGCCGAAGCCGATGCTTTGGGTGCTGATCTCGCGCGCACCAATGTTGGAGGTCATGATCAGGATCACGTGCCGGAAATCCGCCTTGCGGCCGGAATTGTCCGTCAGCGTGGCATAGTCCATGACCTGCAGCAGGATGTTGAACAGATCGGGATGGGCCTTCTCCACCTCATCCAGAAGCAGGACGCTGTAGGGATGCTTGCGGATGCTGTCCGTGAGCAGGCCGCCCTGGTCGAATCCGACGTATCCCGGAGGCGCTCCGATAAGCCTGGAAACTGCGTGCTGCTCCATGTACTCGCTCATGTCGAAGCGCAGGAAGGACACATCCATGATGTTGGCCAGCTGCCTGGCCAGCTCCGTCTTGCCCACTCCGGTGGGTCCGACCATGAGGAAATTGCCCACGGTCTTGTCCTCCCCTCGGAGACCGGCGCGGGACCGCTTGATGGAGCGGCTGACGTTCTGAACGGCCTCGTCCTGGCCGTAGATGACCTGCATCAGCTCCTGTTCGATGTTATGCAGTTTGTCCTTGTCCGTGGTATTGACTCGCTGGACCGGGATCTTGGCCGTTTTGGCCACCACATTCTCTATGTCCTTGGGCGTAATCCGCTTCTTCTTGTTCTTGCCCTTGTCCATGCTGAGCAGGGCGCCGCTCTCGTCCATCACGTCGATGGCCTTGTCCGGAAGATACTTGTCCGTCAGATACCGGTCGCTCAGATTGACCGCGGCATCCACTGCGCTGCGCGTGTACTTCACGTTGTGGTAGTCCTCGTAGTAGGGACGCAACCCTTCAAGAATGGCCCGGCTCTCGGAGATGGTCGGCTCAGCGATCTCGATCTTCTGGAACCGCCGGGAAAGAGCCCGGTCCTTCTCGAAGAGGTTCTTGTATTCCTCGTAGGTCGTGGAGCCGATGCAGCGGATCTCGCCGGCCGCGAGGACGGGCTTGAGGATATTGGAGGCGTCCATGGAGCCACCGCTTGTCGAGCCCGCGCCCACAACGGTGTGGATCTCGTCAATGAACAGGATCGCCTCGGAGCCCATTTCTTTCAATTCGTTAATAATCCCCTTGAGCCTGGACTCGAAGTCGCCCCGGAACTTGGTTCCGGCCAACAGGGCTCCCATATCCAGGGCATAGAGCTTGGTGTTGAAGAACCGTTCCGGCACCTCGCCGCGAACGATGCGAACAGCCAGTCCCTCGGCCATAGCTGTCTTGCCCACGCCGGGATCTCCCACAAAGATGGGATTGTTCTTCCGCCTGCGGGCCAGGATCTGTACCGTGCGTTCCAGCTCGCTCTGCCGACCGATGAGGGGATCGATCAAGCCGGACTTGGCCTTTTCCACCAAGTCCTGGGTATAATTCTCCAGATAGGAATTGCTGTCCTTCTGCTGGGTCTGGGTGGTCTCCTGCTCCTCATTCTTGCCGTGGGAGATGTGCTCGAGGATGTCCACGCGTTCCAGTCCCTGGGACTTGAGGTAGTACACCGCGTAGGAATCCTCTTCCTCCATGACCGAGGCGAGAAAATCGCCCAGCTCCACCTTCTGCTTCTCCGCGGAGCGCACGTGCATAATTGCCCGCTGCAGAACGCGCTGGACACTCAGAGTCTGGATCACTTCCCTGCTCTGGGAGCTGGGATAGACTTCCAGGTTCTCGATGAAATAGCGCTCCAGCTGATTCTTGAGCCTGGAGACATTGACCCCGCACTCCTGAAGCAGCGTTTTTCCCTTTTGATCCAGTATATAGGCGTACAAAGCGTGCTCGAGGGTCAAAAACTCATGATGCCTGGAGCGCACTTCACGTACCGCCAGTGCGAAAATCTTTTCCAAATCCTTGCTTAACATATCAAACCTCTTGCATTGAACACTTCAAAGGATAGCCGTGTTGCCTAGCCATATCATGCACCAGCGAGACCTTGGTTTCGGCGACTTCTGCAGTATACACTCCGCATACACCGCTTCCGTTCCTGTGCACCATGAGCATGATCTGGACAGCTTCCGTCTCCTCTTTGTGAAAAACCGTTTGGAGCACATAGACCACGAATTCCATGGTGGTGTAGTCGTCGTTGTGCAGGATTACCCGATACTGAGGAGGCTCCTTGAGCTCCCTCTCCTCCGAGATTTCCGGCTCCAGATCGGGCTGCTCACCGGGTCCTATCATAGTGAAAACACCCTTCGCAGAGCCGCCAGTCTCTCTTGCCACACAACCCGGCCACATATCCACTTCGGCTTGAATTTTTTTCCAGGTGCCCCGAACACGAAAGACCTCAAACTTCTTATCGGTAACGGGAAGGGCTCAAATTACCTTGTCCAGTCCGTTACCTTATTATTTATCCTACATATCTCTATGGTAATTATTCTTGTGGCTATGTAAAGGCCGTGCGAGCCGAAACGCACCCTCGAGCCACCCGGATCAGAGCCCGCTTCTCGCG
>CAYNCR010000319.1:0-3201 GCA_964395575.1 uncultured Desulfohalobiaceae bacterium | reverse complement strand
CGTCACCGCGGAGCATGCTGTTGTTGAAACGAATCAAACCGCTCTTTCCATTCTGGGCTATTCCTGGGAGGAAATACTCAATATGAGTGCCTGGGATATAGTCCATCCAGACGATCTCAAGGCAAACCACCCCGATACGAGCTTACAAAGGATGTTTTCCAATGAGATCGTGGATATGGAGCGAAGATTCCGTACAAGGCAAGGGGGCTTTATTCACGCATTGGTCAAGATGGCCAAGCTGCCCTATTACAGTGAAGAAGCCTCCCACATGGTTATGTTTGAGGATATCTCAGAACGAAAGCAAGCCGAAGAAAGAATCTATTATCTTGCCTTTTACGACGACCTGACGGATTTGCCCAACAGAAGACTATTCCACGAACGGCTGAAGCAGGTCGCAGCTCGATCCGAATATGACGGTGGCTTTGGTGTTGTGCTTCTGGTGGATATCACCAGACTGAGGAGGGTCAACGATACCTTGGGCCTACAGGCCGGAGACGAGCTTATCCGGGAAGTAGCGCGGCGACTGAGCTCCACGGTGGGTGAGGGAGATACATTGGCCCGTGTTTCCGGGGGCGAATTCATGATCTTGTCCGAAGGAAGGGACAATACTGATAGAGGTCAGAAAATCGGGTTGCACATTCTGGAGCAAATAGGACAGCAACTCGAGCTCTCCGGGAGGCTGGTCTATCCCGAAGTCAACATCGGGTTCACCCTGTTTCCGCAAAGGGGCACGGATCCGGACATTCTGATCAAGCAGGCGGATATTGCCTTGAGCGAAGCCAAAAAAGGCGCCCATTACATTCAGGAATTTGTGTGGCAAGAGGACTGGATATCCAAACAGTTCCATTTGGAGCACGATTTGAAGCAAGCCTTGGCAAACGAGGAATTCATTCTCTATTATCAGACACAGGTCGATCTTCGAAGCGGCCGCATTGCAGGCCTGGAAGCCCTGGTCCGCTGGAAGCATCCCGAAAGGGGGCTTGTCTCTCCGGGGGAGTTCATTCCGTTGCTGGAGCACATGGGAATGATCGTGTCGGTGGACGAATGGGTCATTCACAAAGTGTGCGAACAGCTCAAATCCTGGCAGGAGTGGGGTGCCTTGGTGAAAACCTCGGTGAATCTTTCCGCTCAGGAGTTCAATAATGACGCTATCCTAGAGGTCGTCAGGACGGCCTTGAAGGAGAATGATTTGCCTCCGGGCATGCTGGAGGTGGAGATTACCGAGACAGGCTTGATGGAAAACGTGGACCGGGCGTCGGAAATCCTCCAAACCTTTTCCAGCTGGGGGGTCAAAGTGGCTTTGGATGATTTCGGGACTGGTTATTCCTGCATGAGTTACCTGCAAAAGCTGGCCATCAATACCATCAAGATCGACAAGGAGTTCGTGAACGACCTTCCGGAAAATACGGATTCCGTTACCCTGGTGCAGACGATCATCGCCATGGCACACAATCTTGGCAAGGAGGTCCTTGCCGAAGGCGTGGAGCGTGAAGAGCAGTGGCGAAAGCTCCGTGAGCTTGGCTGCGACTATGGCCAGGGCTTTTTATGGAGCCGTCCTCAGCCGGTTGAGAACCTGTCATTAATGGGAAATTGAATCTGTCCGGCATCACTCATGTCTTGATTGCGAAGAGCTCGATGGGTAGAGAGTTTCGGATTGTGCATTCTCACTTGAAGTGCGCGATGCCATGGGCTCGGATATTGTAATAGCTCGATAGTTATGCCCGTTGGCCTGCCTCTCGCCGTGGTCCAATCCACTTCAGCCGTCCGTCATGACCACCATGAATCCTTGTCCGGATGAAGATGCGTGAACCCGGGCTTTCAGCCGGGATGCGAATAAACCGGCCAAGCACTATACTGCTGTGATCCAGCCAGCAACTTCTTCAAATCCTTCCTTGTCACCAGTTGAAATCGTGGCCCCACCAAGCAATGAAGGAGCGCTCCACTTGGTGTGGCTGCTGGTGCTACTTCACTAGAAGCACAGGATCTTATAAAGAGGATCGAGCAACATCCTGCGTTGAGGAGCATACATCTGAAAGGCAGTTTCATTTGTACCAATCACATGATGAGGACTTGACATATCTTTTTAAAAAAAGTTTACAATAGAGTGTTTACAAAGCGTGATTTGTAATTATAGTCTCTTTTGTTCACGTCAATTCTTATCAGGAGGAAGTAAGCTATGGACGAATACGTCAAGGAAGCACTGGACATTGTAAAGGCCCAGGCCGGTGTCAGAAACATGACTGAGGATGAAATTACTTCCATGGTGCAGTCGGTTGCTGACAGGCTTCGAGGCGTGGAATCTCATGCTGAAAGTGATCAAGCACAAGCCCAACAAGAACCCGCTGTGGACCCCAAGAAGTCTGTCCGCGAAAAGTCTGTTATATGCCTCGAGTGCGGCAAATCCTTCAAGATCCTGTCCAAGCGGCATCTTTCGCAGCACGGCCTGACTCCTCAGGAGTATAAGGAAAAGTGGGGTTTCAAGAAGAATCAATCCTTGGTGGCCAAGGCACTATCCCGTCAGCGCAGGAAGAAGATGCAGGAAATCCAGCTCTGGAAAAAACGGAAAAGCGCTCAGCAGTAATGCATGGCCAGAGCTCCACCTAATTGGTGGGGCTTCTTTTCCAAGCACATCCTCTCACCCCCAGTGTGATCAAATGACGGATATGTGGGTACAGTTGTCCATATCCCGCCATTGGACACGAATACCAACCTCATTCTCGATCACTCACAGGCTGTAAGGCCTGCTTTTAAGTGATGGGGACATATGCCATTGGGGACGCCATTTTCAGGCCTCGGCAAAACGCCGGGGCCTTTTTACGTACGCCCGCAATTCGTCTGATCCAGGGGATGAACCTCCCACGGGGCTGAACCGAGGGTGATGCTTCGCTAAAATCAGGAGAGCGTGGTAGAATTTTTCTGCTTTTCCAAGCTGCTGACAAATGGGATTGATGAGCTAGGGTGTGTGTTGGGTTAGACTTTTTTTTGTTTAATGAAAATGTGGCCAACAGTTTGAATGAACAGGAGATACGGCGCGAGGAGACGGGGATGTGCGCTGAAGCCGTGTTTCATAAACGTGCGAGCCCTTGTAGCTCGCGATATGGGGATCTTGCCGGCAGCGACCGTGAGGTTCGCGATGCCGCGGGTTCGTGGAGAACAACCGGTGTCTCGCGGGCATGAGTCGCTCAGCGTGAGCCCTTCCCT
>CAYNCR010000318.1:997-3215 GCA_964395575.1 uncultured Desulfohalobiaceae bacterium | reverse complement strand
CGCTTCACTCCGGACGAGCTTGTGGACTACTACAATGATCTTATCTCCGACTATCCCATTGTTTCCATCGAGGACGGCCTTGCCGAGGAGGACTGGGACGGATGGGAGCGAATGACCCGCGAGCTGGGGGACAAGGTGCAGCTTGTGGGGGATGATGTCTTCGTGACCAATCCGGGCCTTGTGGAGCAGGCCATCAATCGGGGAATCGCCAATTCCGTTCTGGTCAAGCTGAACCAGATCGGAAGTCTTTCCGAGACCCTGTCCACCATGGAGCTGGCCAAGGCAAGCGGGTATACCAACGTGGTCTCCCACCGCAGCGCGGAGACGGAGGACCACTTCATCGCCGACCTCGCGGTTGCCCTGAACACCGGCCAGATCAAGACGGGCTCCCTTTCCCGCAGCGATCGTCTGAGCAAGTACAATCAGCTCCTGCGCATCGAGGAGGATCTGGGGGAGCGGGCGATCTACAGCGGAGCCGGTCTGGCCCGCAGGAGCTCTTAGGCCGACGCTGCTCGCGGAGAAGAGCCGGAGATTGGTGTATCAGTGAGTCAGTGCGTCAGTCGTCAGTGAATCAGTGTGTCGGTTGATCGGTGATCGGACGTCGGAGGTCGGACGTCCGACGTCCGGACCACTCCTGGCTCATCGAGCTCAGTCTTGCCACGATCACTCCAGAACTACTTCTTCGTCCGCCAGGTAGTCAGCTGCAAAGGATTCTGCGGCATGAATATCCTCTCGAGTTATATTGGGGTGGTTCGCGGAGATTTCCTCTGGAGTCATTCCTCCCCCGAGCTCCCGCAAAATTTGTTCAACAGTTACCCGTGTACCTCGAATGACGGGCTTACCGAACATAATCGAGGGATTCTGTTCTATTTGGGGATGTCTTTTCATAGGAAACCGTCTCTGTGTTTTTTTCGGAATGCCGGCTTTGAGCCTTCCTCATTGAAAGAGTGAAAAAGTGAGGCGCAAAAGTCAACCATTCCCTGCTGGATTTCAGAAAGCACTTGATTCCGAGATCGATCGAGTAATGTGCTTGTGTCCCTTGACAAAGAATTCCCTCCTGGCCTACAGCCAATAAGAATAGACAGGAACACCGGTGGTCTCGGCCGTGTGCTCCGGAAACGACGCAAGCAAAAGGAGTTTGGGGATGACGGCACAACTTATCAAGGGCTCGGAGATCCGGGAGGAAATCCTGGCGGAGATCGGCCAGGAAGTGGAGCAGATCAAGGAGAAGCACGGGGTGGTGCCAGGCTTGGCGACCATTCTGGTGGGCGAGGATCCCGCCTCCCAATCCTATGTCTCCCTCAAGATGAAGACGGCCCATCAACTCGGGTACAAGGAGGTCCAGGACACCCGTTCCGAGGATATCAGCGAGCAGGAGCTCCTGGATCTGGTGGAGCAGTACAACAAGGACGACTCCATTCACGGCATCCTGGTGCAGCTTCCCCTGCCGGACCACATCAACGACAAGAAGATCTTGAATGCCATCGATCCGGACAAGGACGTGGACGGCTTTCATCCGGTGAACGTGGGGCGGCTCATGATTGGCGGGGACGAGGTCAAATTCCCCCCCTGCACTCCCGCGGGTATTCAGGAGATGATCATCCGGGCCGGTGTGGAGACCAGTGGCGCCGAGACCGTTGTCGTGGGCCGCTCCAACATCGTGGGCAAGCCCATCGCCAACATGATGGTGCAGAAGGGGCCCGGGGGGAACTCCACGGTGACCGTGATCCACACCCGGACCAAGGACATGGAGTCGCACTGCAAGCGCGCGGACATCCTCATCGTGGCCGCCGGCGTGCCGGGCCTGGTCAAGCCGGAGTGGATCAAGGAGGGCGCCTGCGTGATTGACGTGGGGGTCAACCGGGTCGGCGAAAAGCCGAGCAAGAAGGATCCCAACAAGATGGTCGCCATCCTGCGCGGTGACGTCGATTTCGACGCGGCCAAGGAGATCGCCGGTTCCATCACTCCCGTTCCCGGAGGCGTCGGCCCCATGACCATCACCATGCTTATGCGCAATACCCTGAACTCGCTGAAATATAAGCTGGGCCTTATGTAGTCCGGCACGTTCCCTCCGGGGAACAGAGAGGCCGCAGAATGGCCTCTTCTCCTGCCATAGTTAAAAACCCCGCCTTGCCGTGCCCGGTAAGGCGGGGTTCTTTATATTCGGCACTGGCGACTTCGTCGCACATCCCAGTGAAACCAGCTACGCTGAGACTAC
>CAYNCR010000318.1:0-987 GCA_964395575.1 uncultured Desulfohalobiaceae bacterium | reverse complement strand
GGTCCCCCATGTCGAGTGAGCGGGAGCGAACGGGCGGTTAATCCTCTGAATTCTTACGAATTTTTTGAAGCAACGAAGCAATTGGAAGATTTGTGGCGCCCTGTCAGGACCAGTCCCACTGGCGCCACCCCTGCACCAGCGGGAAGTAGAGTCCCAGGCTGATGGGTTTGTTCTCCATCCGGCACATCAGCTCGGCGTAACGCTGGAGCTGGGGGCGGTAGCGCTCCATTTCCCGGTTCAGAAAGGCATCGGCATCCGAGCCCCCGTGCCAGCCCGCTTTGTAGTCGATGATCCAGCGCCGTCCTTGTCCATCCACAAAGGTGCGATCCAGGACCACACTGACCGGTCCGCTCTCCCGCATGCCGGTCAGGGGGAGCTCGCAGTGTCCGCTGGCGCGGTTCTTCAGGATCCAGCGGCCCACAGGGCTCTGCAGGGTATTGGCCAGGGCGGTGCGCACCATCTCCCTGGTTTCGGCCAGCTCCTGTTCGGGCACGCCCAACGTGCGGAGCAGGCTTGTGATGGGGCCCTGCAGAGAAGGTTCCTCGTCCGGGTCGCGGCGCCGGCCGCCTTCCAGGCAAATGCGGTGCAGGAGCCTGTGAGTCGCCACTCCAGCCTTGCGCACCGTCTCTCCCGCCCAGTCGAAGCGGGGTTCCTCGTCCGGGTCCCCGGGGCCTTCCGGGACGGCGGGCACCGGCCCAAGGCGCAGGTCCTCCGGGGGCTCGGGACGCTCCCAGCCCAGAGTCAATCTGCGGCAGGTCTCGATGTGAATCCCTTCCCCGTCCGCATCCGCCTCCGCGGAAGGTCCCCCTTCCTCTGTTCCCCTTTGGGCGCGCGCGGCCAGGAATTCCTCTTCCACTCCGGGCCAGATGCAGGCGAGCAGGGAACGCGAGGGCGGAGAAAGATCCCCGCCCCGGCTTTCTGCGGCCCGGCCCGCCAGATGCAGCCTGCTCCTGGCCCGGGTGCAGGCCACGTACATGAGCCGGATCA
>CAYNCR010000317.1:0-3222 GCA_964395575.1 uncultured Desulfohalobiaceae bacterium | reverse complement strand
GTGAGTGCCGGACGAAGAAAATCGAACAGAGTCTACGCTGGATAGATTCAAAAAAACCCCGCGAACATTTACGCTGAATCCAGGGAGGTGCTGAATAGTTACCTTAGATCGAACACAGGACACTTTCTTGGGCGGACTTTCTTGGGCGGAGGCTATTCCCGGCGCAACCGGGCGACGAACATGGCGTCCGTGTCCGCGGACCAGGGCCAGATCTGCAGCGAGCCCTGGGTCTGTTCCCCGCTGAGCGGGTCCCGGAAGGGCTCGAGGGAGAATTCCTTTGCTTCCTCGAGGAAAGCATCCACAATGTCCTCGTTTTCCCTGCGGAACATGGAGCAGGTGGCGTAGACCAGGACACCCCCGGGACCCACCGCTCCGGCCGTTCGCCGCAGGATGGATAGCTGCAGCTCACAGAGGCGGTCCACCTCTGCGGGGTCTAGGCTCCAGCGAGCGTCGGGGTTGCGGCGCCAGGTCCCCGATCCGGAGCAGGGGGCGTCCACGAGCACGCCGTGGAAGTTGCGCCGCCGCTTGTCCACGCTCGAGCCGTCCCAGGGCCGCGGGACGATATTGTGCAGCTCCGCCCGTCGGGCCCTCTGGCGCAGATCCCCAAGCTTGTATTCCCGAATGTCCGAGGCCACCACCTGGCCTCGCCCCTGCATGCGATCCGCCAGCAGCAGGGTCTTGCCCCCGCCTCCGGCGCAGGCGTCCCACCAGCGCTCACCCTCTGCCGGGGCACAGACTGCGCCCACGCACTGGGAAGCCAGATCCTGCACCTCAATGCGGCCCTGCTGATACGCGGCGAGGGTGTACACGCTTGTCTGTCCGGAGACGGCCACTGCGGTCGTGCCGTCCAGGGATAGACGCTGCTTGACTTCGAGGCCGGAGTCCCGGAGCTCGCGCAGGAGCGTCTTGATGCGCCGCGTCTGCAGACGCAGCCATAGAGGCGGCGGTGTTTGCAGCCAGCGTATCAGTTCGCTCAAGGGACGCGGCGTGGCGATGCGGGAACGCGTCCAGGCGGGAATCAGATTCTTGATGGGTCTTTTCTCCGGCGCAGGCGGTTTGTCCTGAACAAGAGCATCGATTTTGGCCATGCGCTTTTTGGGTGCCGCGGGCGGCTTGGAATGCCATACCCGGTCCAGCTTTTTGGGATCTGCGAGGATGTGGCGCGCGAAAATACGTGCAGTCGGCGGGGGGCGGTCCCATTCCATATACTGCGCCGCCAGAAGGAGCGCACTCCATCTCTTGAGGCCTGAATTCCCGGATTGGGATTTCCCCTGCTGCGGGGGTCCGGATTCGGAAAGGGCTTCCAGTTCGGTTCGGTACGATTCGGGGGCGAGCTCCGCAAGCCAGCCCCACCAGCGGAAGAGACTGAAAACGGTCTGGGCGATAAGCTGGCGCTGATTCGGGCGCAGGCCGGTACGTTCCCGCAGCAGTTTCCTCAGAACCCGGTCCGTGGGCTTTTTCTGAATCAGGGCCACCTCGAGCAGCCGGACCGCGATGTCAACGCAGTCACGCGCCAGGGGCTCGGCGGGATTTTTGGGCGAGGCCGCTTTTTTGCGTTTCATGGGCGCAGTTCTCTCTTTTTGCTCTCGGGCGGTTTTTATCCCAAAAAGGGACTATCCCCGCCTGGGAAAGCCCTTTTGGGGCTCGACCTGTGCTTCCCCGGGGATGGGTTCTTGGTCCAAGAGCTGCGTGGAGTCCTGCGCGGAAGCGGGCTCCGCGGATTCCTCCACCTCCCGCAATCCGAGCCAGAAGTGCACCACGAGGGTGGCGAGGATGATCCCGCCGCCCAGAAAGGTGAGCCCCGGCGGCTCCTCCCCCAGGACCAGCCAAACCCAGATGGGGGCGCAGACCGTCTCCACCAGGAGGAAGAGGCTGACTTCCGGAGATGGGAGATAGCGTGTGCTCAGGCCGATAAGCACCAAAGCGGCCGGCATCTGGACCAAGCCCATCAGAGCGAGCACGAAGTAGCTCTGCGGCTCCAGGCTGAGCGGGGAGGCGAAGGGAGCGCTCAAAAGGGCCATGATCGCTCCCCCCACGCAGACCAGGGGCAGGGGGTCCAGCCATGTGTTGCGCCTGAGCAGGGTGAGGTTGCTTCCAATGTTCAGGGACGCGAGCAGGGCGATGGCGTTGCCCAGCATGCCTCCCGCCTCCAGGGAGCCGTAGAAGACCACCAGCACACCTGAGATGGCGCAGGCGATGGCCGGCCAGGTGCGCAAGGGGATGGCCTCGATGCCGAAGATCCAGGTAAGCAACCCTGCGAAAAGGGGGGAAATGGAGATGATGACCACGGCGTTGGCCACATCGGTAAACATGACCGCGCTGACGAAGAGGACGCCTCCCAGGCCGTAGAACACAGTGCAGCCGGCTGCGGGAGCGCCCCCGTCCAGAACGGCCCGTATGGGCGATCGCTGCTGCCGGATCAGCTGGACCAGGGACAGAGAGAGGAAGATAAAGACTCCCCTCCAAAAGATGACATCGGCGTTTTCCGTGTGGGCCAGCCGGACCAGGAGGGCGTCGAAGCTGATGGTCAGGACCCCGCAGACGGCGAGCAGCAGCCCGCAGCTTTTGGGGGAGAGTCGGTTTGCAAGCATGGAAGCGGCTCAAGGGACTTTTTTCGCGGCTAAACAGCTTTGTACGCCATGAACGCTGCTATGGCAACCCTGGGGCAATGCCCGCGATACCCGCCTAGGAAAGGTTATCCCAAGAGCTCGCTTCAGCCCCCGAGCCGGAGATAGCGGCCCAGCCTGCCGCGGAGCAGCTCCTTGAGGGTTTCCGAGCCGCACGGATACATGTCCGGGATACCCAGATCCACCACCCGGGTTCCTGAGAGGTCGAAGCTCCGTTCCAGAATGGTTGCATGGGCATCTTCTTCTTCGGACATGACGAAGATCACATCCGCCCAGTCCACGAGATTCTGGGTAACCACCCTGCGGGCGGCGGGGTGGATCCCGGCGGAGGCGGCCTCATAGCGCCGGCTCGTCCGGAAGAGGTCCTCCGCCGTGGGGCTGCGCTCGGAATTGGCGGTGCAGATGAAGAGCAGCCTCGTCGGTTCCTTGTGAGAGGCAGGCATGCGGTTCTTCGTGTCGGGGTTTGCAGGTGGCCTCTTTTTTTTGTATGAAAATGTGGCCAACCTGTTGAATTAGTATGTGAAATTGTCGGGCGCGGGAAGACGGGGATGTGCGCTGAAGCCGTGTTTCATAAACAGGCGCGCCCTTGTTGTTC
>CAYNCR010000316.1:1483-3239 GCA_964395575.1 uncultured Desulfohalobiaceae bacterium | reverse complement strand
CCCAACTTGACATTTTGTCGTATGCAGTTCATGATTTTTTAAACTCCATTTGGCGTGGAGGCCCGAAAAAGTTAGGAGAAGCGTATGCTGGTCACAATCGATAAAAGAGGAAGCATCAGCTTGCCGGCTTCCTTGCGGAAGGAACTGGGGCTTGGCCCGGGCAGCCATCTGGAGCTCAAGATCGAGCCCGGCGGGTCAATCAGCCTCTATCCGGTTGAAGTACACAGGACAATTCGGCTCAATGAGAGTGGTTTGTCCAGGCTCAAGGCAGCTAGGGATTCAGGAACTAGTGCGTTTCCGGACTGGTTTGATCAAGAACTGAGCCATGCCCGAACTGATACCGACTGAAAAGTTCTCTTCCGACCTGGAGAAGCTGAAGTCAAATAAGGCACTGATCAAGAAGATTGCCAAAAGTCTAACGTTTCTGGAAGAGAATCCTTTTCATCCAGGGCTTCACATTGAGCGGATCACAAATGATCCAACTGCATGGTCCGTTCGAGTGGACAAAATGTATCGGATTTCCTTTGAGCCTTCAGCCTATCATCCCTCAGGAAGCCCGGATTGGACATCCCCACTAAGGCTCCTGCGCATTCTGACACACGACGACCTGTATAAAAGTCCGCATTAATGCTCCACATGTCTCCCTGATCCCTCCGACATCCTCTGTTTTCTAGTAACTGACTCCCAGTACTGAATATTTTTTAGAGCACAAGTTAATGCACAAAGGGACAGGATAGTATTTTTTCAGCGCGATAACGTCCTTATTCCATCCGATAGATCCACGAAATCCTGTCCAGGTGTTCAGTTCCCGGCTCAGGAATACCTCTTCCGGAGCATGTCCCAGAAACGCCGTTGCAAATCAAGGATTTCTCCTGCCTTGATCTGGGCCCGCTCCTCCTTCAGCCAGCCAATCAGATACAAATAGGAATGGAACAGGGAGATCGCTGCCGGGGCGTAGGCGAGTTCCGTAGGGTCCTCCAGGTAAATTTTGGGGGGAAGGTGACGGAAGAAGAAGTTCTTGAGCCAGATGAATGAGACATCCAACCCCAGATCGGCCTCATCAGGGGGCTGGTAGCAGTAGGCGAACTCGATATACATGACGATGAACTGGCGCAGGGTCGAGATGTCTCCTTCCTTGCCACAGGCGCTCAGCCACTCCGCGAAGCAGTCCCCGGCCAGATCCTGGGCATTTCGCAAGGATTCTTCCCAGTCCGACGGCTCTTTCTTTTCCTCGCGACATGCCTCCAGCCGATCCAGACAGGAGAGCAGCTCGGTTACATCCTGGCTCTGCTCCGGAACTACAGGGTCGGGGACCAGATCGTCCGGGTATGGCTCCGGGATCTCCAGGCTCTGCGTCTTCCGCACGAACATGATGTTGCCGGATAGATTTGTCTGCAGCTCTTCCGGAATGAGATACTGCTTGCGCTGGATCATCTCCTGCAACAGATTGCTCGAGTCCCTTGCTCCAAGCCCCAGTATCCCGCCGAGCCGAAGCAATACGTTCTCTGGGGGGTTGTCTGGAGTCTCTCCCCTTTCCCGGGCCTGGGCTAGGTTGTATACCATCGTGCCCAGGCTCATGAGCTGGTTCATGTCCACCGACTCCTCGGCTCGGTCCAGGAGGGGCTGGATGTATTCCATCAGGGCCTGGCTCATTCCAGCGGCGCGAAAGCCCTCCGGGGCCTGTACGTCGAGGTCTCCGGGTCCGCCAGGGACGCCGTGTTCCACGGGTGCGCCGGAAGGAGCGTCGGATTGCTGC
>CAYNCR010000316.1:0-1383 GCA_964395575.1 uncultured Desulfohalobiaceae bacterium | reverse complement strand
TCCGCCAGGGACGCCGTGTTCCACGGGTGCGCCGGAAGGAGCGTCGGATTGCTGCTGCTTTTTCTGCCGCTTCTGCCTCTTGCGCTCCTTGGAGCGCATCTGTTTCTTCTGTCTTGCCTTGTTCGTTTTTTTGGCCATGCTCCTGCAGCTCCTGGACAAGGTTCATAGGATTTTAGTCAGGATGAACATGATTGTCTGGATGCTTTTTATCAGGCATGCTGGTCCATAAATCATCAAGAGTTTGAACATCCTGTCAGGATGGCATCATGTTGAAACCGCCTTTGCTTGTCAATAAGCTCTGTTGTATTCTACTATCTTACGCCAATTGGCAGACCGAAAAGAAATCCACCGAGGTTCGAATTTCTTATTGATGTCGGAAGGGAGGGGCAAAATGAACACAAAAAAGCTCTTGCATGAAGCAATGAAACTGAAACCGGAAGAGCTGTTCTGATTGAAGGCCTGATCAAGAGTCTTGATGAGCCGTACGGGAAATTGGATGCCATTTGGGCTGAGGAAGCCGAGAGGAGGCTCAAGGCCTATCGGGAGGGAGCATTGGGAGGTATTTCCATGGATGAAGTTTTTAAGGAAGAGTGATGCGCGTCGTTTTTACCGAGCTCGCAAGGCAAGAGGTGAATGACGCAGTGGTTTATTGTAATCGAATATTCTGAGCGTGGTGATAGATTCCTACGTGGGAGTCTGAATCCGGCACCTGTTTGAGAAGACAAAAGGGTGTCTGATTGACTTTGCTTCGCAAATAGGAGCCGGACAACGCTGCAATTAGGCGCGCTGGGAAAAGCTTATCAAATTGAGATGACAGGGAGAGATAATTATGGGAATTGAGATTCCTTTGGAAAAGATGACCACCTCGGATAAATTGCGTGCCTTGGAAAAAATATGGGAGGATTTACAACGCACAGCTGATGAGATTCCTTCTCCGACCTGGCATAAGGATGTTTTGGAAGCACGTGAGCATAGATACAAAGATGGTTTGTCGAAGTTCTTGGATTGGGATCAGGCGAAAGACAACATCCGAGATAAAACCTCATGAGGATCCAAATACTTGAGGATGCTCAACAAGATATACTTGACGGATTTTATTTTTATGAATCCCAGGAGAAGGGGCTTGGCGATTATTTCCTTGATTCTATATTTGCTGATATAGACTCGTTGCAGCTTTATGCGGGAATCCATCCGTGGTATTTTGGCTACCAAAGACTCCTGTCAAAAAGATCTTTTTTTCGCCATATACTATATAGTAGAAGGAAATACAGTTCAAGTTTGGTCGATTCTAGATTGTCGGCAACATCCTGAACGTATTAAGAACAAACTTGGATAAAGGGTTTCGCCTTTTTCATCAGTCCGGATCCGGATGATCAGAAGGAA
>CAYNCR010000315.1:0-3278 GCA_964395575.1 uncultured Desulfohalobiaceae bacterium | reverse complement strand
CGGACGTTAGAAAATCCAGAGTCGGAGGTTCAAGATTCAAAAAGACCCCGCGAACATTTGGGTTTCGGAAGATGCTGAATAGTTACTACCATTGACGAATGCGATCTCCAGCTATACTGCTTGGAAGATACAATTGTTGAGACATCCTGCAATTATAGCCAGTTAGCATTTTCGACTGCCTTGTTCAGCCAAGCAGCAATGGCTCCAAAATCATAATATTCCGGTTGGATACACCCTCAAGGAAAAGGCCGTTCCATGAGCTCAAAGCTGAATTCCCAGCATCAAGAAAGCTCGCTTTTCGATGCCGTCACCGAGCTGATGATGACTTTAGATTTGAACCTGCGGATCCAGTGGACCAATCAAAAGGCGAGTCAATTGGTGAACGAGGATCCGGAAAACCTGGAGGGACGCCATTGCTTCCAGATCTGGCATGGCAGGGGATCACCCTGTGAAAACTGTCCTGCCTTGATGACGAAACAGACGGGCGAACCTCAAGAAAGCGAAATAAAGACTCCGGACGGCAGGTATTGGCATCTCAGAAGCTATCCTTTGCGATCTCAAGAGGGAGACCTGGAGAGCATTGCCGAAATTGCACTGGATATCACCCAGAGTAAGAAGGCTGAAGAACAAAATCGTTTTTTAAGTGCAATAGTGGAAAACTCCTATGATTCAGTGATTGTAACAGACAGCAGCTTTCAGATCACGTATATCAACAAGGAAACAGAGGAACTTTTTGGTTACAAAATCGAGGAAATCCAGGGAAATAACCCCACCATCCTCCATGCTGAATCGAATCCCCAGGAAGCATTTCGCAAGGTCTATGAAGTTGTTGCCTCAGGAGAAACCTACATCGATGAAGCATTGAGAAAGAGGAAAGATGGATCAACTTTCGTTTGCGATCTCAGAGTAATGCCTCTCTTGAATGACGATGGAACAGCTTATTCCTATGTAGGTATCCATAGAGATATCACAGAGCGCAAACGCGCGGAAGCGGCCCTGCAAGAAAGCGAGAAGAAGTTCCGCAATATTTTCAACAACTCCAGTGAGGCTATCTTTATTCATGACACCAATGGTCGGTTCCTGGAAGTCAACGATGTGGCATGTGAACGCCTGGGGTATATGCGGGAAGAACTTCTGGGGATGACTCCGATGGATATCAACACCTTGGAGTCCGAGCAAATTATCTCGGAGCGAATTCGCAGTTTGCATCAAGAGGGCCAGATATGCTTTGAGACCACCCATGCCCGAAAGGATGGACACAGAATACCCGTAGAAGTAACCAGTCGCCTGATCGATTATCAGGGAGAGACCTGCATTTTGAGCACGGCACGGGACATCTCGGAACGCAGGCAGACGGAAGAGGAGCTGCAGAGGTATCGCTACCTGCTGGAGAAGTCCCAGGAGATCGCTCACGTAGGAAGCTGGGATTTCGACGTATCTTCGGGGCGGCTTACCTGGTCCGACGAGACCTATCGCATTTTTGGGCTTGAGCCTCGCGAAGCGGAGATGACCGAAAGAACATTTCTTGATTTTGTCCATCCAGAGGATCGTGATGCCGTGTACTCCGCATACAATGAGTCCATGCGCATGAACAGGGACACCTTTGAGATCGAACACCGTATCATTCGGAAACGGGATGAAAATATTCGTACCCTGTTCAACAAGTGCTACCACTTAAGGGATGATTCAGGGAGCATTGTCAAGTCGATAGGTATGATTCAGGACATCACAGAGCAAAGGCAAAAGGAAAGGGACATCAGGGAGAGGGAGGAGGAGCTCCAAACCATATTCAATACCATGGAATCCGGTATATTCCTTGTTAATAAGGAGGGATACATTATCCAAACCAATAAGGCAATGACTGAGATGCTTCAATACGATTTTGAAGATGTTATCGGATCGAGGTATATAGATCACGTGTATGAGACGGAAACAGAGGCATCCTCTACCAAAATGCGTCAGCTCATGGACGGCGAGTTGAACATTGTACATTTGGAGCGTCTGTATCAGCGGAGCAACGGGGCTACATTCTGGGGCAGTCTGTCCGGAAGGCGGCTCTATTATCCAGACGGTACATTTTGGGGGCTCGTGGGGGTCATTACTGACATAACAGAGCTGAAGCAGGTTGAGAAAGCGCTGCGCGAAAGCGAAGAGCGTTTCAAGACGATCCTGGAGAATCTGCCTGGAGGCATTTTCGCTCATGATCTCGACGGCAGGATTCTTATGGTGAACGCCCAGGCAGGCAAAAACACCGGCTATTCCAGAGAAGAGCTACTGGGTATGACAGTTTGGGATATAGACCCTTACGCAGCATCTCGTGACGACCAAGCCGCATTATGGCAAAGCCTCGAAATTGGGGAATCCACGACGATTGAATCCATTCACACCATGAAGGACGGCACCCAATACCCAGCTGAAATTCACCTCAACGCGATTAAACTGGACCAACAGCCTATCATCCTTCCTATCGCATTCGACATTTCCTGGCGCAAACACTTTGAACAGGCCTTGAAGGAAAGTGAGCAGCAATTCAGGACCCTGTTCATGGAATCCCCTGTTTCGATTACTATCCATGACAAAGACGACGGTGAGATTCTAGACGCCAATCCCAAGGCATACACTTCCTATGGTTTGTCCTCCCTGGAGGAATTAAAGGCCAAAGGCATGTTTATGGAGCCGCCTTATTCCTATGCCGAAGCTTTGGGCTGGATCAGGAAAGCCGCTGCTGAAGGACCGCAACAGTTCGAATGGCTGAACAGGGACATATATGGCGAGTTGTTCTGGGAGCAGGTGCGGCTCATACCCATGACCATCAACGGTGTGCAAAGGGTGGTGGCCACAACCATAGATATTACCGAGCTCAAGGAGACAATGGACGCACTGCACCGATCGGAAAACTACTATCGGGCCATGTTCGAGACCTCAGGCTCGGCAATGTTCATTATTGAAGATGACACCACCATTTCCCTGGTCAACTCAAACTTCGAAGAGCTGTCAGGATATTCCAGTCAGGAGATGGAAGGGAGAAAATCATGGACCGACTTCGCTCCCCCCGAAGATGTGGAGTGGATGAAGGAGAACCATTATTTGCGGCGTCAGGATCCGGATGCTGCGCCACGCCAGTATGATATCCGCTTTATTACCCGCCACGAAGAGCAGCGAAATGTTTTGCTGGCCGTAGACATGATCCCTGGAACCAGTCGCAGTATTGTCTCGTGCATTGACATCACCCAGCGCAAGCAAATGGAAGAAAAACTCAAGGAAATGAGCTTTCGCGA
>CAYNCR010000314.1:0-3292 GCA_964395575.1 uncultured Desulfohalobiaceae bacterium | reverse complement strand
CACGTGTTTGTGGAGAACCACCGGTGTCTCGCGGGCATGAGTCGCTCAGCGTGAGCCCTTCCCTGCACAGGACGCCGAGATGAAACACAGGCATCAGCGCAATCCCCGACTTGCCCTGTTGAATGCAGCGTAGCTGCCCTGCCGAAGGCAGGATTCAACAGGGCTCCCCGCGCACTATTTTCATGCTTGGTTGTGCCCGGGTCCGCTTGGGAATGAGGGTTGTATGGGGATCGGAGTTTCAGTCAGTCTCCAGGGCTCCCTGGCAGGAGGAGCCGGCGCCGGCGGTGCAGGAAAAACAGTGATTGCCCACGGCGATCCGCCTGTTGCGAAGGGCCTGCATATCGAAGTCGCGGATGTGGGAGGGGGCATGACCCTCCACCGGCAGATCGAGCATCTGATTGAAGTCGCAGTCGTAGAGGCGGCCGTCCCAGGCCACGGAAAGGGTGTCCCGGCACATGAGGTCCTCCACGGCAGCCGGGTTGAAGGACCGGATCAGGCTGTCCATATACGGCTCGAAGTTTCCGGACCGGATGAGAAACTCCAGATAACGGCCCACGGGACAGTTGGTTAGGGTGAAGAGCCGGTTGAAGCGAACCCCCCACTCGTTTTCCAGGTGTTGGCGATATTCCCGCTCCAGACTTGTCTGGGATCCCGGCAGATAGGCGCCCACGGGATTATGCACCAGGTTCAGGGCGAGCCCGCTGCCCGGCTCGGCGTAGCCCCGCTTGTTGAGCTCACGCATGGCCCGCATGCATGTCTCGAAGCTGCCGGGGGCCCGCTGTTTGTCCGCCCTTTTCGGGGTATAGGCGGGCAGGGAGGCCACGAGCTCCACTCCGTGCCCCGCAAAGAAATCCAGGAGATGTTTGTATTCCTGTCGGTCCAGGAGCTGGAGGTTGGAGCGCAGGATGATCCGTTCGGTCAGGGGGGCGGCCCGGGAAATAAACCATTCCAGATTGGGATTGAGCTCCGGCGACCCCCCGGTGATGTCCAGGGTGGGGATGCGGTGCCGCTCCTGCACCTCCAGGCAGGCCGAAAACGTCTCCGCGGACATGATCTCCGTGCGATCCGGGCCCGCCTCCACATGGCAGTGCTTGCAGCGCATGGGGCACAGCTTGCCCACGTTGAGCTGCAGGATACTTACCTCCCTGGCGTAGAGCGGATTGTCCAGTTTGTGACGAAAGTGCTCCGCGTTCGGGGTGCGGGCCAGATGGTTCAGCTGCTGCTGTCGCTGCATGCTCACATCTCCTTTTGCTCGATGATCTTGCGCATCTGGGTGGAATGGGCCAGCACGTCCCCCGCGCTCATGGAAGCGCCCACATGCACCGCTTCCATCATTTCCTCCCGGGATACGCCCAGGGAGAGGCACTTGGTGGTGTATGCGTCGATGCAGTAGGGACAGTGCCTCACGGTAGCGACGGTCAGGGCGATGAGGGACTTTTCCCGCTCGCTGAGGGCTCCGGCCTGCAACGCCTTGGCGTAATAGGCGAAGAAAGCGTTGCCCTGGTCTGGAGCGTCTTCGGTGATGTTTTCAAAATCCTGCAGGTCTGCGGGATCGTAGTACTCCTGCTGGGTCATGGGAATGCTCCTTGGATTCGGGTCCACAGCATGGGATTCATTGATGCGAATGATTATTCTATCAGGAGCAATTCTGTTCGCCAATGGCTCCGGCCGTGAAACATCGCTCATCTGAGCGGCGGGTGTGGTTTATGAGCCAGGAGAGCATGCCCCTCAGTATCTCGGTGATCATACCGGTCCTCAATGAAGCAGAGCGTCTGCAATCCTTTCTGGAGCACCTGCAGCCCTTTCGCCGCCAGGGTGCGGAGGTGATCGTCTGCGACGGGGGCAGCACGGACGGAACTCCGAAGATTGCCCGCTCTAGCGCGGACCGTCTCCTCGATGCGGAAAGCGGCAGGGCAGTGCAGATGAATACCGGAGCACGGGCCGCCTCCGGAGATATCCTCCTCTTCCTGCACGCGGACACCTCTATGCCGCGGGACGCGCTGGAAAGGATCGAGGGCAGCCTCAATTCGGGATACGGCTGGGGGCGCTTCGACGTTCGCCTCTCCGGGCAGGGGCTGCTTTTCCGCCTCATCGAGGCCCTTATGAACCTCCGCTCCCGATGGACCGGCATCGCAACCGGAGATCAGGCCCTGTTCGTGACCAGGGAGCTTTTCCGATCCGAGGGCGGTTTTCCGGAGATACCGCTCATGGAGGATATCGAGATGAGCAGCCGCCTTCAGCGGTATGGTCCGCCCGCCTGTTTGCGGAGCAGGGTGCGCGTCTCCGTCCGCCGCTGGGAGCATCGGGGCGTATTGCGCACTGTGCTTCTCATGTGGGCCCTGCGGGCCTCCTATGCCCTGGGTGTCGATCCGGCTCGCCTGGCGAGGTGGTACCGGTGATTCGGTGGTCGGTGTGTCGGTGAATCGGTGGGTCAATGTGTCAGTAAGTCAGTGAATCAGTTGTCTGGAGGTCAGTAAGTCGGTGTGTCAGTCCCTTAGTCAATCGGTTGGTCCGTGCGATACTGAGTCACCGACTTACCGACTAACCGGAACCCAGTCACGAATATGACATATGCCCCAAACAATGAGACCCATGAAGGCCGAATTCTCCTCTTCGCCAAGGCCCCTGATCCGGGGCGGGCCAAGACCCGGCTCATACCCGTGCTCGGCGAGCAGGGCGCTGCGGAGCTGCAAAAGCGCCTGATTCGGAATGCCCTGGACAGGGTTGTCCAAAAGGAAATGCCCCCTACGGAGCTCTGGTGCGCCCCGGACTCGGAACACCCTTTTTTCCGGGAGTTGGCACGGGAGTATTCCGTCACGCCGCGCGATCAGACAGACGGGGACCTGGGCGCAAGAATGCTTGCGGCCGCGCGTGACGGTTTGGCTGAAGCGGGATACATGATCCTGCTGGGAACGGACAGCCCCGAGCTGTCCCCGCACCTGATCCGGCGGGCTTCGGACGCTCTTGCAGGAGGACGGGATGCGGTGATTTGCCCAGCCCACGACGGCGGATACGTCCTGCTGGGCCTCTCTCGTCTGCAGGAGGGGATTTTTCGGGATATGCCCTGGAGCACGGAGCGTGTGCTGGACCAAACGAGGCGCAGGCTTGCCCAGCTCGGTTTCTCCTGGGAGGAGCTTCCCTCGTGCGGGGATCTGGATCGGCGCCAGGATCTTGAACGTCTGTATCAGAGCGGCTGTTCAAAGATCCGGGATCTGCTGCGGGACATCTACCCAAAAAGGGCTTGACAAAATTCTTTGCTTCACGCATGGCCTTGGTGGGACCTTTCACGGCA
>CAYNCR010000313.1:0-3313 GCA_964395575.1 uncultured Desulfohalobiaceae bacterium | reverse complement strand
CAGAAGCGCATGGACCTGAAGAGGGCCGTGAACACCCAAAGTGAGGACACGCTCGATGTCCGCGGTCCGGCTCGGGCCCGTGATAAAGGCGGTGGAGTCCACCCCCGCCCTCATGCGTTCCCCGATCCGGGAGGCCAGGGCGTGGCTCTCCTCTACAATGGCGGACAGGGGAAGCAGGGCGATGTGCACCTCGCTGATCATGCCGGCCAGTCGTTCGTCCTCGCCCGGGCAGTGCTGCACCAGGGTCCCGGTGGCGGCGATGCCGGCCTCCGCACGGGTCAGCCCCAGGTCGAGGCCTCCCAGGCGAGCGCGAAGCCCGCCGGAAATCAGGGCGAAGTTCTGCTCGGCGCAAAGCTCCCGAAGCCGCTCCAGATGAGAAGTTTCCAGATCCGGGGCCGCAATGAGCTTTTGCGGCTCATTGAGGGAACACAGATCAGCCGCGCGCCCCGAAAGCGGGAGGTCGCAACCGGAGGCGAGGGTCTGGCAGGCCTCCTTGTCCCGGCACACGGCGATGCTGTATTCCAGGGCCTCTTCCGTGTTGTCCACATCGACCACAGTGGTGGATGCCGCCTCGGCCCGTTCCCGGAAACGGGCAACGATATCTTGATCAGTCATGACTGCTCCTTTGAGGCTCTTTGGGGCAGCGTCTCGGCGTAGACCTGCAGGGCGTGGACCACGCGGACGCTTTCCCCGGTGCGGGAGAGCTGATCCACGAGCTGGATCATGCAGGCCGGACAGGCCGTGGCCACGGTGTGCGCCCCGGTGGCCAGCACATCGTCGGCCTTCCTCTGCCCAACCTGACGGGACAGGTCGTAGTGCAGCAGGTTGAAGCTGCCGCCCATGCCGCAACAGCGGTCTGCAGCCCCCATCTCCCGGAAATCGAAATTTTGATTGGCCTGCACAAGCTGCCTCGGAGCCCTGCTTATGGAAAGGGTTTTCTGCAGGTGACAGGGGTCGTGATAGGTGATGCCGGCTTGTGTATCGCTGTCGCTTTCCGGCTTTTCCGAAGCTTCTTCCAGGCCCTCGGCCAGGAATTCAGTGATGTCCCGGGTCTTCTGCGCTAGGGCATGCACGCGCTGCTGCTGGCTCTGGGGAAGGTATTCCGCCATCAGGGGCCAGATTTCGCGGATGGTCGCGGTGCAGGTGGCACACGGGGTCAGGAGCCAGTCGATGTCCGCGTCCTCGAATTGATCCAGAACCCGTCCCATAAGCTGTTCGAATCCCTGGCGATCCCCTGAAGACAGGGCGGGGATCCCGCAACAGACCTGTTCACCGGGCACAAAGATCCCGTGGCCGTGATGCCGCAGCACGTCGATCGCATCCCTGCCCACGTCGAGAAAGACCTTGTCCACCAGGCATCCCGGATAGAAGCCCACCTTGCTCCCGCCGGGAGCGGCGGGTTCGTCGATTTTTCCGAGCTCGCCGTGCAGCGGGGTTGTGGCAAGGGGGAGATAATGGCGGTCGCGGATGACAGGGGCATTCAAGCGCGCGCAGGAGGAGCCGAGAACGGGGTCGGCCTTCTTGCTGAAGAGGCCCTGACCGAAGGCCGCCAGACGCTGCAGGCCGTCCATCAGGCGGGGCCTGGGCAGCAGGGAGCGCAGAATGAGCTTCTTGATCGGCGGCAGGCCCAGGTATTCCCCGATGATGGCGCGAGCCTTGATGAAGATGTCCACCACGGGCACCCCGCTGGGGCAGGCCTTGGCGCAGGAGCCGCAGAGCAGGCATCGTTCCAGGCGTTTCTGCACCCCTTGCGGGTCATTCAGGAGCTGGCTGGAGAGGTGCTCCACGAGCACGAGCTTGCCCCGGGCCACGTCCATTTCGCGTCCGGTCTCGGCGTACAGGGGACAGACGGCCTGACACATGCCGCACTTCATGCATCCGGCGAGTTGATCGTCCAGCTCGTTCAGGAGGGTGAGCAGCCGCTGCAGCTCGGCCATGATCAGGCTCCGATTATCTTGCCGGGATTGAGGATGCCCTTGGGGTCCAGGGCCTGTTTCAGACGCTGGGAGTAGAGGATGGTCCCCCGAGTGGTCTCCTTTTCCATGAACTTGGACTTGGCGATGCCGATGCCGTGCTCTCCGGACAGCGTGCCGTCCAGCTCCAGGGCGGCCTCGAAGATTTCCTCGATAGCCCGCTCCACCCGTTCGAATTCCTCGGTGTCCCGCTTGTCCGTGAGGATGGTGGGGTGCAGATTGCCGTCCCCGGCGTGGCCGAAGGTCCCGATGGTCAGATTGTGCCGGTTTGCGATGTCATTGATTGTCCGGATCATGGCTGGAAGCTTGCTGCGGGGCACTGTGGCGTCCTCAAGCACGGTTGTCGGCTTGAGGCGGGCCAGTGCGGGGAGAGCGTCCCTGCGGGCCTGCCAGACGGATTCCTTTTCCTCGGCGGACTGGGAGACCTTGAGCTCTGTGACCCCCATTTCCTCGCAGATTTCCCGGATGCGGCGGGCGTCCTCCTCCACCTGGGCCGGATGGCCGTCCACCTCGATGAGCAAAAGCGCCCCCGCCTCGGTGGGAAGGCCAGCCCCGCGGAAGGACTCCACCGCGCGGATGGTGAAGTTGTCCAGGAATTCCAGGGTGCAGGGGAGAATCTTGTCCGCGATGATCGCGGAGACGGTTTCCGAGGCCCGGTCCACGGAGTCGAAGACGGCGAGCATGGCCTGCTGGGAGGCGGGCGGCGGGACGAGCTTGAGCACGATCTCCTTGAACACCCCCAGGGTCCCCTCGGAGCCCACCATGAGCTGGGCCAGATTGAGCCCTGTGGCGCACTTGACCGTCCTGGCCCCTGTCTTGATCAGCTCGCCGTTTACGTCGAAGAAGTCCACACCCAGGACGTAGTCCTTGGTCACCCCGTACTTCAGGCCGCGAAGGCCCCCGGCGTTTTCCGCCACATTGCCCCCAAGGGTGGAGACGTTCTGGCTTCCCGGATCCGGAGGGTAGAAGAGGCCCTTTTCCGCAACCGCTCGGGCGAAATGGGAAGTGATGACCCCGGGCTCCACTCGGGCATAGAGGTCCTCGGTGTTGATCTCCAGGATCCGGTCCAGGGCGTTGATGAGCAGGACCACACCTTTCTCCTCGGAGGGGAGGGTGCCGCCGCTCAAGTTGGTGCCCGCTCCCCGGACCGTGAGGGGGAGCTCGTTCTCGTTGCAGAGACGGACTGCCCCGGCTAGGGATTCCGTGTCACGGGGCTGGACCACCAGCTCCGGGACCACGGGCTCGAGAACCGCCGAATCAAAGGAATAGGCGTGGCGATCCGCTGCCTCGGTGTACACGTTCTCCCTGCCCAAAAGATCCTGAAAGGCGCGAATAACGTT
>CAYNCR010000312.1:0-3316 GCA_964395575.1 uncultured Desulfohalobiaceae bacterium | reverse complement strand
CCTTTTCATCCAGGATCATCAGATCGTTGGGGCAGACGTACATGCAGGCCGTTCTCTCGCCGCCCTTGCAGCCGTCGCATTTCTCCGGGTTCACATAAGATGGCATGTCCATCCCTCCTTGAGTTGTTTGGTATTGCACCCGATGGAACGGGCATCGACTCCTCTTGTGGAAGTGTATGGTATAGCGAGCCGGGGCCGCAAGGCCCCGGTCGGCTTTACCGAACCTCTTTCAGGACGTCGTCCATCACGTCCAGGCTCTTTTTCTCCGCCACTTTCTCGAAGATCTTGTTCTTGACCTGGGGGGGAAGCAACTCGATGCTGCCGGTGGTGGAGGTGTCGTGCTTGGCCCCGAACTCGTTGACCAGGATCTTGGCCTGCTCGTCCGTGGAGTAGACCACGAGCACCTTCATGCCGGCCAGACGCTCCTCGGTGTGGTGGGCGAGACCGGCCTTTTCCAGCTGGTCGTAGCGCTCCTCATTGACCCATACGTAAATGGGATTTTTCGCCTCTGCCATGTTCGAACCTCCTCTTGCGAGCTATAGGGGTTTAATATTGAATACGGCGATTCGGTTCTCCAGGTACTCGTCGGTGACGAAGGGGGAGCCCTGGCCGTACTTCTCTGCGCACTCCTGGACCACGTCGAAGACCTCGGGCCGGATGATCAGGCGCGGGGGCTTCACACCGTCGGTCACGATGCTGCGGATAAGCGTGCCGCTGAACTTCTGCTGCTTGTCCTTGTGGTTGCAGAGGCCCTCGCTGGTGATCTCCGCGCACACCGGGCAATAGAGCCAGTTCATGGAATAGACGGGGGTGATGTCCAGCTTGTCCCGCACGCTGTCCAGCATGTGATGGGCCTCGTACCCGCCGTAGTAGTCGCCCACGCCGGCATGGTCCCGGCCGAACATGTGATGGGTGACCCCCAGGTTGGTGCGCAGGATGGCGTGGAAGATGGCCTCTTTGGGGCCGGCATAACGCATGTCCCAGAAGGTCAGGGACGTGAGGTGGTTGTGCGGAC
Source organism: uncultured Desulfohalobiaceae bacterium (assembly GCA_964395575.1). Lineage (GTDB taxonomy): Bacteria > Desulfobacterota > Desulfovibrionia > Desulfovibrionales > Desulfothermaceae > JAIPDU01. Next base: position 2,301 of record CAYNCR010000312.1, on the reverse strand, counting down.
CGAAGTAGCCGGCTTTTTCCAGCTCGTCCTGGCAGAGGATGATGGCTTCGTCGATGTAGTCCTTCTTCCGCTTCTCGCCGATGATGGCGTTGACCACCACGCCCACCTCGGGCTTTTCGATGGACAGGTCTCCGTAGGCCTGGAAGAAGGCGCTCTTCATGAGCCACTCGTGACCGGTGTGCGGGACATTTCGGGTCTGGTGGGCCACGGTGCGGCTCCAGCCCTTCTGCTCCTTGATCACCTGACGCATCTTCAGCGGAGGCAGGAAATAGGAGGTATAGGGCTCATTGATGCTCGGCTCCTGGAGCAGGGTAATCTTGCCGGCAACAAACTTGTCCTTGTAATTGTAGGTACGATCGCATCCGGGATGCTCCGGGTCCGCAGTCCCGAATACGGATTGGCACATGGCCTCGCGATCGTATTCGAAGACTTCCTCGACCTCGAAGAGGGCCATGGGATTGCCGTCGAAGGTCAGCACCAGGGACTTGCCGGCGTCCACACCGTACTCGCTGATCTCCTGATCGCTCATGTCGAAGAGGATGGGGATGGGCCAGATGGTCCCGTCGCTCAGGGTCATGTTCTTGACCACGGAGTCGACGTCCTTTTTCCCCATGAAGCCTTCAAGGGGCGTGAACCAGCCATAGGCCAGGCTGATGACCTCGTTGGCGAGCTGCTTGCGGATGGGATACTGGGGCAGCCCCTGAATCGCTTCCTTGGCCTCGCTGGGCTTCATGATGCGTTCTTGAATTTCCTTTCCGCCATGTCCGATTTCGGCCATATCAGGCTCTCCTTTCTTTTGACGTTCCCTACCTGATCACGAAAACTTTCCGTCAAGCGCTTGTGAACAATTGTCACTCGGTCAAGGCAAGCAGGAATAGCAGTGGATCTTTCACTATTTTTCCAGGCCCCGCCAAACAACCTTGTGCTTTGATTAACAAGGGCGCTCATCCCTGTCAAGACCAAGGCTTTGCGTGTGGAGCTCGGGGGTGCTGGTAACTGACTTGTGCCCAGTTGTTGCTGATCGAACATGTTAAACCGATGACGGGAAGCCCAGCTTGGAAGCGAGCATATTTCGTATGTGCGGAAGGAAAAGATTGTGAAAGAAAATACAATCTGTCAAGCAAGGGGTCGGTATTTGCGCTCGAGTCCCGAATTGTCGGGCTTGTTGTCAATCTGTGGACACAGAGCTTTTGGAATAAGGTCAGGGGGCTCAGTTTCTGGGAGCGGATTGGAAGTGACCTGTTTGCTGGAACCTGTGGCAGATAGTCACAAGGGGGGTGTGCGGGTGCAGGAGAATGCTTTTGGTGAAAGGGTGTGACGCTCGAATGGAGCCTCGCACTTCTGAGCCAGGGGTCCGGAAGATAGAGAATATGGCGTCTGCGATCAGATCCAGAGCATAATATAGACAAGCACAACTCCCAGCCGATAATAGGCAAAAGGTCTGAGCGTAAAGTGGTCCAGGAGATGGAGAAATCCCTTGACCACGAGCCAGGCGGAAGCAAAGGAAACCAGACAGCCCGTGAGCAGGACCAAAAGGTCCGAATTTGTGAGCAGGGTCCAGCTGGAAAGGAGATCGTACCCGGAGGCGGCGGCGATGATGGGCACAGCGGCGAGAAAGGAGTACTCCGCGGCGAGCTTGCGCTCAGCTCCCAGAAACATGGCGCCCATGATGGTGGCCGCTGCCCTGGAGAACCCCGGCCAGAGGGCCAGGCACTGGAAGAGGCCGACACCCAGGGCGATACCCCATCCCAGATCATCAAGGGAATGGGCCCTGACTTCAGGTCGCTTGGATTCCACAAGCAAGAGGCCCAAGGCCCCGACACCCAGGGCCAGTGCAACCGGTGCCGGAGCGAAGAGGTGCTCTTTGATCGGGGAGTGAGCCAGAAGTCCGAGAAGGCCGGCAGGGAGGGTGGTCAGGAACAGGAGCCACAGGCCGTACAAGCCCGAGAAGCGTGTCCCAGGAGCCGGACTTATCAGGCCGACGAAGCGCTGCCTGTAGAGGTGGATCACGGCGAGGATGGCTGCGAACTGGACCACAACTTCGAAGGTTTTGGCTTCGGGGCCGGTGAAGCCAATCAAGTCCGCCACGAGAATGAGATGGCCAGTGGAGGAAATGGGCAGGAATTCGGTAATGCCCTCCACAAGACCGAGCCAGACAGCGTTCAGGATTTCCTGCATGTTGGGCTAGCTTTGTTTTTTTTATATGAAAATGTGTACAACCTGTTGAATTGTCGGGCGCGGGGAGTCGGGGATGTGCGCTGAAGCCGTGTTTCATAAACGTGCGAGCCCTTGTAGCTCGCG
>CAYNCR010000311.1:0-3323 GCA_964395575.1 uncultured Desulfohalobiaceae bacterium | reverse complement strand
GTGATGAGCTCGTTTTGCTCGAAGCGCTGCTCCAGGTACTCGAAGACCTGATCCACCAGCTCCTTGCTCGACTTGAAGCGGGGCTGGATGCGCGACTCGGAGATGCGGAAAATGTCCGATTCGGCCCTGTCCAGCAGGCTTTCCGCTTCGTCCTCGGACTCGAAGGCGGTATTGATGATCTGCGAGGCCCGCTGGATGAGCTCGCGCCGCACCGCCTTCTCCTGAACGATCTCCGCATAGGTCAGGGCGTTGGCCGCACTGGCCACGGACTCAACCAGGGAGCTCAGATAGACGGCACCGCCGGCCTCCTCCAGATGTCCCGTCTTCTGGAGATGCTCGGAGACGGTGACCAGATCGATGGGGCTGTTCTGGGCGTAGAGCTCGCGAAAAGCGCGGAATATGACCCGGTGGGAGGGATAGTAGAAATCTTCCTCCCCGAGCATGTCCACAAGGGAGTGGAAGATGGTGTTGCGCAAAAAAACCCCCCCCAAAACCGCCTGTTCAGCCTCCTGGTTTTGAGGGGGGCGCTTGCTCGCGAGGTCGCTGCTATTCTGGCTCAATGAGGCATCACCGTGGCGGCTATTCCGTGCTTTCCCGCTCTGATTCCTGCTCGGATTGTTCGTCTGATTCATCCTCGTCTTCCGCATGTTCCTCGCCGTGTCGGACCACGGCTACCTGGATCTCCGGACGAACCTCCGGATAGACCTTGACCGGCACGCTGAACTTGCCCAGCTCGCGAATGGGCTTGTCCAGCTCGATCTTCTTCTTGTCCAGCTCGACCCCCTGCTCCTCCAGGGCGTTGGCGATCATGGCCGAAGTGACCGAGCCGTAAAGCTTGTCCCCTTCGCCGACGCGAACGGGAATGCGGAGCTTGAGATCCTGCAGCTGCTCGGCCAAACGCTCCGCATCGGATCGGGCCTTGTCCAGCTTTTCCTGCAGCTTTTTGCGCTGATTCTCAAAGTCCTTCATATTGCCCGGGGTCGCCTCCATAGCCATGTCCCGGGGCAAAAGATAATTGCGGGCATAGCCCGGCTTGACGTCGACCACGTCACCAAGCCTGCCCAAACGCTCTATGTCCGTTCGTAAAATAACCTGCATAGTTTCGCTCCTGACTCTCTTCCCTGCGGTTGCTGCCGCGAGCGGCCCGAGCTGCTCGGGACCGCTCCGCGACGCGTGTACAAAAGGGATTGTGCCGTTCGTATTGAAGCGTTTTCGCTCAAGAATTAGATGGTCTTTCTTCTGACCTCTGTGCTGTGAACAGCGGTGTAGTAGAGCAGGGCCATCTGCCTCGATTTCTTGATCTCTCGGGTAAGGCGCCTCTGGTGCTTGGCGCAGGTCCCGGTTATCCTGCGGGCGATGATCTTGCCGCGGTCCGTAACAAAATTGCCAAGAATGTCCGGGCGCTTATAATCAAGGGGGAGATCATTGTCCGCGCAAAAACGGCAAAACTTCTTTCTGGGAGTGAACTTGAAAGCCATATTTTCACCTTGTCCTTAACGATTCCTTGCTTGTCATCGACTCCGGGCCGAAGCCCGGCTGGCCCTCAGCTGAGCGGAACGGCTTCTCGATTCCCGGCTAGGCGGCCTTGTATTCGTCGGAAAGCTTGACGGTGAGGAACTTCAACACGCCCTCGGAAATCCGCAGCTTCCGCTCCATCTCGGGAATGATGTCACCGTTGGAGCCGTATTCAATCCGTACATAGTGTCCGCGCGTGTACTTGCGGACCGGATAGGCCAGCTGGCGCATCCCCCAGTCGTCCACAAGTGGATCCTCGCCGGAATCGCTCCGGACCAGCTTGCTCATTTCCTCGAGGATGTTCTGCCGTTCCTCGGTGTTCAGATCGGGGCTGAACAGAATCAGTGTCTCGTAGTGTCGCAATGCGGCACCTCCTTATGGTCTTTTGGCCCCGCCCGCAATAGAGCGGGGCAAGGAAAAGAGGTACAATTATACCCCTATCGGTATCTTGTCAAGAAAGAACACCCCACTAGTAGCGCAGGATTTCCGGGGTCTTGATGTCGATCTCAGCATCCTCGCGCAGAGCCTGAACCAGGTTGTCCAACACGTTTTGTTTCCGGGTCGAGGTCAGGCGCTGGATCCAGAAATCCTTTTGCTGCTCCCATGCGCTCTCCGAGGGGGGAGTCACTGCAGCCACCCGGGCCACGATGTACTGGTCCTCGAATTGATAGACCTGTGGAAGCCACTCGCCTTCCGCGGCGACAAAAGCATCCCTGGCAATCTCCCTGTTAGCGCCCAGCTCGGGAATGCGGCCCTGTCGACTGAACTTCCCGCTCTCCTGCATTTGCTCCCGCAGGGAGCTCGGGATTTCCGTCCCCTCGTGCACTTTTTCCAGAACCCCCTCGGCTCTGGCCTGGGCCATTTCCGCCGCCTTTTGCCGGCGCAGCCGCTTGGCAATGGTTCCGCGCACCTCGGAAAGCTCTTTGGTCCGAGCCTCTTCCTTGCCCACCTTTTGGGCCAGGAGGTAGCCGTTGTCCAGAATAAGCGGGACATCGGTCACCTGGTCCGGCTCCAGATCGAAGAGCTGTTTCAGGTGCTTGTCCTTCAGCTGGAGATTTTCCGGTCCCTCTTTCCTGGTGAACCAGCCCGTGGTTTTCACGTCCAGACCCTCTTTCTCCGCTGCTGCTGCCAGATCGGGGCCCTTGAAGACCCTCTCCAGGACCCGGTCCAGCGTCTTGTCCAGGGCCTCGGCCCCCATATCCCGGGCAACTCGCTGCCGGACCTCGTCCCTGACCTGTTCGAAGGGCTTAACCCCGCCTTCGCGGCGGTCCACCACCTTGATCAGGTGCCATCCTTCCCGGGTTCGGACGGGATCGCCGATCTGACCGGGGTCAAGGGAAAAAGCCTTCTCCTGGAAGGCGGGCAGGGTCTCGCCCTTGGCGACCCACCCCAGGCTGCCGCCTTCTGAGGCGCTCGGCCCCTGGGAATGCTCCCGAGCCGCTTGAGCAAACTCCATCTCTCCGGCCTGAATGCGGTCCCTGAGGCGAAGCATCCGCTCCCGCGCCTTCTGGGCAGCCCCCTCAGTGGCGTTTTCCTGGAGCGTAAAGAGGATGTGCCGGGCCTTGACCTCATCATTCTGCTCAAAGTCCTGCTTGTTCCGCTCGTAGTAGCGCCGGAGCTCCTCTTCCGGAACTTTCTGCGAGTCCGCCAGCGTCTTGGGGGTGAGCTTGAGGTAGTCCATCTTCATTGTGGCAGGCTCTTGAAAGGCCTCCTTGTTGTCGCTGTAGTAGGCCTTGATCTCCTCCTGACTTATGTCCACCTTATCCAGGAAGTCCTGGGCCGAAAAGGCCAGGTAGCTCACCTTGCCC
>CAYNCR010000310.1:0-3333 GCA_964395575.1 uncultured Desulfohalobiaceae bacterium | reverse complement strand
AACAAAGCGAATGTGTATTATGAAACCCAGCGACGCGCTCCACCCGCCTTCGCCTCGCGGTCAATTCTCCAATAATTCAACAGCTTGGCCACATTTTCATACAAAAAAAAGAAGGATCTCCAGCGCCTCAGTGGCTCCCGCCTTGCACTGCATAGGCCCTGCCTGTACAATGCCCATTCCGGGCAGTAATTAAAAGACGCCAACCTTCTAGCAACGGAGCACTTTTATGGCGGAGACACCTCTCAAACAGGCGAAAGATGCTTTGGCCGCAAAAGCTCAAATGATACGCGATCTGGAGGCGGAAGCCAAGAGAAAGCTCCATGAGGAAGGGGATCAGGAGGCCTACAACCGGCTCCTTCGTGAAAAGGCCCAGACCATTCATTCCCTTCTTTACGAGGTCCAGGACGATCTGGAGGGCCTCCCTGAAGAGATGCAGGACAAGATCGAATCGACCCTGGAAAGCATGGGCATCCGGGCCAGTCAGGCTTTGGAGGTGGACAGCCCCTTCTTTATGGCCATGCTCTTATACCCTGATGACTATACCGAGGGAGAGGAAAACGAGCTGGAACAGCTCATAACGCAGACATTGGGCTCGCACAGCTAATACACTCACTCCCCTCCCCCAAGTACGCACAAAGCCCCTTTCCTCGGTGAGCTCCGCATCAGACTGTTCAGATCGCGGATCACGAAGAAAGGGGCTTTATCGATGACTCTACAGGCTGAGCCAGGAATCGGAATACAGGGCAAAACCCATGAGGACCCTGGCTGTCTTCACATAATCCGCCAGCTCCTGGGAAAGGCTGTTCATATCCGGCTGGTTCCCGTCCATGGTATTGTGGACCACTTCCTCGATATCCGGCCGCTTGTCCTTGGCGATCTGGGTCATCGTCTCATCCTTGGGGTCCGTGATGATGGAGGCCATCCCGGATCGCTTGAGCATGATCGCATAGGTCTGGTTCATGATGGGCCGCAGATGATCCGGGATTCCGTTGGAGATATTGGACAGGCCGCAGGTGCTCTTGGCTCCTGGGGCAATATCCTGGAGCATGTCGTAGAAGGCCAGCAGGGTCGGAGCGTGCTCCTGCTGGACATTGACCGGCGGAATGACTCCGTCGACCCATATCTTTTCGTTGGAGATGCCCTGATCATTGGCCACCTGCATAAGCTCCACACACAGGGCTGCGCGTTCGTTCTCGTCCCGTGGCAAACCCTCCGGACCCCACATCAGGGCCACGAAGTCCGCATTATATTTGGCGGCCATGGGAAGCATCTTCTCGTAGTTCTCCGCCCGGCACATGATGGAGTTGATAATGGGGGTCTTCTTGCAGACCTTGAGGCCCTCCTCGATGGCCGCGGTATTGGAGGTGTCCAGGAGAAGGGGCAGATCCACCACCCCCTGAACCGTTTCCACGATCCAGGGCATGAGCTCGTGGCCCTGCTTCTTGGCCGGCCCCAGGTTGATGTCGATGTAGTCCATCCCCTGTTTCTGCTGGAACTCGGCCTCCGCCTTAATCGGCTCGGGATCCCACTCCTTCATGGCCTTGCCGATCTTGGTGCCCATCACGTTCAGGCTCTCGCCGAAGCAAAGCATTGCCATATCACTCGTCCTTTGGTTTGAAGTATTAGCTGACAGAAGGATAAGGCCTTACAGGATCAGGCACTCACCTTGGACTTCAAGAAGGCCGGTATATGAGCCGCCTCCCTGGGTCCGACGGTTACCGTCCAATCCGGGATCTCGTCCTCGATCTCCCCGACGATGGCTGCGGCGTATCCCGGAATGATCAGTTCCTTGTGGCTCACCTTGTCCGCAATGCCGCTCTTCTTGACGAAGGCACCCACGTCGTCCCCGGCGAACTTGCCCGCGGCCCAGGCCGTAAGCACGGACAGCCCTTCAGCGTCCTTGATCAACAGCCAGGTGGGGACCTTGCTCGATTCGGTCTCCCCGGCCACGATGAAGTAGGTCAGGGCAAAGTTCGTGGTGACCATGACCGGCGAGTTCTCGTCCGGCTTGCCGATCTCGTAGATGCCCTCCTGGACCGTCATCGGTCGCTGCGGGTCGGTGTAGATGTTCAGCCGCTCCAGCAGGAGGGAGAACAGGGCCTCGGAGGTGAAATCGGACAGGACCACGATGCCGCCGTACTTGGCGATGAACATGGAGGAGATCACCGTTTCCATGTCCAGATTGTTGGCCATGTCGCAGGGGAAGGTAATGGTGGGGAAGCCCACGGAACGGTTCTTGGCCCGTAGCGCAGCACGTCGGACACCCACCTGGTCTTCGAAGCACTTCTTCACGTCCCGGGATCCCGGATCCAGTACCAGCTCCTTGAGGCCCTTCTCCGTGAGCTTATCCGTCAGCTCCGGGAGCTCTTCCACGGAGTCGGCCTTGACCGCCAGGGGAAGACCGTTGTCCAAAGCGAGCTGGCCGAAATCGTCCGCATTGTCCTTGGTCGCCGCGTAGATCAGCGGCCGCTTGAAGCCGCTTGCCTCGATCCCGGCCTGCATGACCTCTTTGTTTTCGCTCATGAGGACCAGGTTGAACTCCGTGCTCTCGGCCACGTACTTGGCCTTGGCGGCGAAGGCGTCCTTGTCCCCGTTTGCGTCCTTCAAAGCGACGAGCTCGGGCCGGAGTGTATATCCCACGCGCTCGAACTGAAACGCGTTCCAGACGATCAATTTGTTCTTGAACTCCTCCTCCGGCATATCCGAGGAGATCACTCCGGCGATAGGGGGCTGGTTGAAAAAGGTCTTTTCGTGCCTGTATTCGACGGTTTCACCGCCCACCGTGACCGCACGGACTCCCTTGCCGATCTTGACCGGACGGATGGGCGGAGCCGAGGCCTCGGCCAGCTTTTCCCGGGCCTCGTCGGAGACGTAGGGGCACTGATCCAGCTCCGCCTTGCCCGCGGCCAGATTCATGGCGAAGGCCAGGCAGGTGGCCGCCCCGCACTCCTTGCAGTTTGTCTGCGGCAGCATCTTGAATATCTGAATTCCTGTCAAACCCATAGAGCACTCCTTTGCGTCTTGCGCAACCCATTCTGCTTTCCCGCTCCACTGCTCCGCTCAAAACGGGCAGAGCGGCTGCGGCCCGCACGACGGCTCATCATGCGGTATCCCTGTGCTTCGGCTGAACCAAAGCCGATCAAATGCATCCGTCTATCTTGCGAGGCGAATCGCCTCACTGTGCTTGTATTCCTGCAAGCTCTCTGCTGCCCTAGCCCATCGAAGCAGCCCCCTCCCACGTCAGGGGGAGGGGGCTCGGTTCGGATCAGCTGGCCATGATGTCGTGCATCTCCACGGCGGGATGCTTCTTCTCCTTCAGAAAGGGCAGGATCT
>CAYNCR010000309.1:1288-3341 GCA_964395575.1 uncultured Desulfohalobiaceae bacterium | reverse complement strand
CCGGACTCCTGCTGCTTGATCAGGGCGGCCAGGAGGGGCTCCGGAGCGGTGTTGATGTTGATCCCGCCATCACCGTGCACCGTGACCAGCTCCCTGAGCCCCGCTGTATCCTCGGTCCCGGCATAGAGCTCCCGGGAGACACCGCGGATAAGGCGCAGCTCGGCCACGGACCGAAGCGGGGCGTTGCGGCAGGTCCAGGGTTTGTCCCGCTGGCGGTAGTACGCGGACTCCGCTCCGCGCGTGCCGCTCGGCTCCTCGTCCGGATCCATCCAGTCCTTGAGGCTGGAAAGCACGGTCTCCGTCCCGGACCCGGAGACCCCGAAGTGTCCGATCAACAGGTTCTCCAGAACCCTTTTGTATGCGGAATTCCAGTTTTCGTTCCCCTCCAGGAGCGCATTCAGGGGAAGCTTTCCCTGTTCGTCCACGATCTCGCCCTCGAGCTTCCCGGTCTTCAGCTGGGGCAGGCGGACTTCTCTACTCTCGGGAAATCCGCCCCATGCTTCCCCGGGATGATCCACCCTGGTCCGCTCCCGGTCCTGGAGCAGGTCCTTCCGGAGCACAAATCCGGCCAGCCGGACTCCGGACTCGGACAGGTCCCTGCCCTGCATGCGCTGCTCCACAATTTTGGCCCCGCCGCTCTCCACCTGGGCCATGCGCAGGCCGTACACCGCAAGAGCGACCACAACGCCCATGAGGAGAAGAACCAGGACCAGTATCGATCCCCGCTCGCTACGCGAACCGGAACAATCAGCCGTTCTTCTTTCCGCCGCTCCCGTCGAGCGCGAACTCCATGGCATAGGTGCGCTCTGTCCCCTCCCCGCTTCGCAGGGTCAATTCCACGAGCACTCTCTTGGGAAGCGGAGGCTCCCCCTCCCGGTCGATTCTGGCCAGGCTGTCCCAGGAGCTGTGTTCCCTGCCTGAGGCATCGACAAATGTTGCGGAAATATCGCTCACCCTGTCCGACAGGGGGATGCGCGAAGGCTCCTCGCGGATTTCCGGGAAGGCCAACTGCGATCGCAGCAGGGTTCCCGGCCCCTGCCCGTTTTGGCCGGTCTCTCGCAGGATGTAGCGCACCCGGAAAAGCCTTCGCTCCGGAAAGGACACCTCCCGGAAGTCGAGGGAGGTGGTGCTGCCGAAACGCAAAAGCACCGTGCCCTTGCCCGCTTCCTGCCCGCTCGTCTCCAGGCCCTCCCCCGCTCGGAAGCAATACGGCCCCGGGGAGGAAGCGTTTTGGGACTGCCTGTAATAGAGCCCTTCCAGATCCTGATGCAGCTGGGAAAGGATCATGCGGGCGTTTTGCTCCACCCCGGCCTGATCTTTCACCTGTTTGCCAACCTCCAGGGTCCGGTTGTACACGGCGAAAAGACAGGCCACCACAATGCCGGAGATCGCCAGAGCGATCATGATCTCCAGCAGGGTGAAGCCCGCGGACCAGTCGCCGCCATCCCCTTCAGGCATCCCGGCGACTGCGTGCCGGGGCGATCTCCCGAGCTGATCCATCCGTGTCCGGCTCAATCCCGGTCTGTCCTTTCCAGAAATGCCTCCCTGCGGGCCAGAACCTCATCCTTCCCCTGCTCCCGCACCAGCACCCGCGCCCGCTGCAGATCCCGCGCCGATGTCCGCTCCGTGCGGACACGCCAGGATAAAGCGAGCCCGAGGCGCTCCTGGCTGCCGCTAAATCTGGACCACTGGTCCACGCCCTCGGATTCGATCCGGGCCATGATTCCCGAGGCGAGCATCGTTGCCGCGGTCTGCCGCCTGGAGGCCAGGATGCTGTCCTGAATCCGGAGATTGGCCTGCAGGACCGCGGTGAAGGCTATGGCCAGAATGGCCATGGCGGCCAGCACCTCGATCAGGGTGAATCCGCCGCTATTCCCGGTAAAGGCTCCTGCGGCATCTGGCCCGTATTTTTTCGGGTATCTCCGCATCATGGAGAGACGTCCTGTTCCGCCTCCGTCCCGCTCGGGGAAACCTCCCACTGAGAGCCCCCAGAATCGGGATGTCCCTCGAGGATCTCGGGATACACCCTATAGGGCCGTATCCGCAGGGTTCG
>CAYNCR010000309.1:0-1278 GCA_964395575.1 uncultured Desulfohalobiaceae bacterium | reverse complement strand
GGTGAATCCCTGGTGTTTTACTGGGGCGTCTTGGGGGGTCAACGTTCCCGCTCCCTGGAATGGTTCCCTTCCATTTCAGGATGCCCCTCGAGGATTTCGGGGTACACCCTGTGAGGCCGAATCCGCAGGGTTCGCTTGCGCTGCCCCTGTCGCAGAAAGATGAGGCCCGGCTGGATCAGCCCGCTGGGAAGGACAGCGAAACGCGCCTTCCCTTCCTCCTCGGTATTCTGCCGGGTCCGGATCCGATCCACGCGTATCCCCGAGGGAAAGCATCCTTCTGCGGAATCCGTTCCGCGCTCGGCAAAACCGGTCTCGGACGAGGCAGACTTCGCATCGTTCTCCGAAAGAAGGCGATAGCAGACCCGCTCTCCGCGACCCTGCCGGGAATAGTCCACAAGAATCGTCTGCCGCTTACCGGAAACCATGGCCTCGTTGCGAGCCTGGGCCAGTACGGCGCTGAAGCGGCGCATGCCGGTCTTCATGCTATCCGTGAACCGCTCCGGATTCAGGCCGGGAGCCACCAGGGCCACACACACGGAGAGGATGGCCAGGACCACGATCAGCTCCAGAAGGGAAAATCCCGAGGATCTACTCGATCTCCCAGCTCTTGACATCCGCGTCGTTCCCCTCTCCACCCTCCTCCCTGTCGGCCCCGTAGGAAATAATGTCAAAATCTCCGTGCTCTCCTGGAGAGATATAGACGTAGTCATTGCCCCAGGGATCCTTGGGAATCTTGTCCATGTAACCGCCCGAGGGATAATTGCGCGGGGTCTTGCCCACCGCGGGCTTTTCCACCAGGGCCTGGAGCCCCTGCTCCGTGCTGGGATAGAAGCCGTTGTCGATCTTGAATTCCTTGAGGGCGCTGGAGAGCTCCTGGATCTGCAGCTCGGCCTTGACCCGTCTGGCTTCCTCGGGCTTCTCCGTGATTCGGGGCACCACGAGCCCGGCCAGGATCCCCAGGATCACGATGACCACCATGAGCTCGATCAGGGTGAACCCGGCCGTCCGAGCCACACCCATTTGCCGTTTTCGCTGGAAAAGGGAGCATGTCCTGTTCTGCAGCATGGTCGGGACCTGTTTGCTTGCTGTTATCGGTCAGTTATCTGTTATCGGTCAGTCAGTTATAGGTTGAATCGGCCTTTGCTGCCGTTTTCTCCGTGGGTTACCAGCCAGTTAAAAAGTCCATTTCGGGCAGGCCGTTCAAAAATTTCAAGTGCAAGGCGCAAAAAAAGTTCAAGGTCGTAGCGTAGTTATTCCTACGTGAGAGTTTGAACTTTT
>CAYNCR010000308.1:0-3349 GCA_964395575.1 uncultured Desulfohalobiaceae bacterium | reverse complement strand
GCCTCCTTCTGGCGCAACCTGGAGCATCAGTATCAAACTCGACTTTCACCTTTTGAAGGCAGCTCAAGATAAATATTCAGCATTATCAAGGCAATACTGATCAAAGGACTGTAAGACCCCATTCTCCACTTTGTAGCCTATAGCGGAGAGGATTTCAGCTTGGTCCGGGTCGGCTTTTTCTTTCCGCTGTGCCAGCAAAGACAGCTGGACAAATCACGCATGGTTCGCATGGACTTATAGGCAGAATGTATATAGTGACAGGCTTTTTTTTGTTAGAACTGGATTGTAGAAAATATGCTAGATGTTGGTGGTCTTCAATATTGACTGTAGATGTTCTATAGGAGATACGCCACAGGTAATTTGGTAGCAAGAGTGATTCATCCATCGAATACGCCATAAGCGAGAATTGCTATGGCCATACTGCCGGTTTGGTTAAAACAATATTCTTTGTTGAATCCATTACGATACTGTCTGGTAATTGGCTCGTGCGCAAATGTTTTTCTTTCATTCGATGGTGTGAATCACATATATTCTTGATATGTTCGGCAGATCTAGCAATAGGAATAATGCATTTGATATTCTTGTGTGGAAAAAGGGATTTAATCTGTTCAATAGCTGGAGATAAATCACTGTCTCCACTTAGGATATAAGCAGTATCGAATTCGTCTTGAAATGCTTTTTTCATCAAATATATAGCGATATTGACATCTGTCTCTTTCTCTTCAAAGGTTTGATACTCCTTTTTGCAATCAGCTCGACACTTACGGGTTACTTTTTTAAACTTTCCGAATATAACATGAATACCATAAAACCTTTGAGCTTGGACAAATTTTTTATGTCTTTCATGCTTTTCCTTGTTCCAATGAGCGTATGCTGTGAAGTATAAAATTTCTTGTATTGTTTCCTTTTTTGGGGATATAAAGCATTCTGCAAGATTTTTGTAATTGAGCCATTTATATTTACTATATTTTCTATTCGCCAAAGCGTGATATACATTGAATCCATCAATGAAAAAAATTGCCCTGTCAGCCATCTAATACTCCTCAACAAAAAAGCCCGCTTCGGACGAGTTTTCATCCAAAACGGGCCATTCATCAAGATACCCGGCTTCACAGGAAGCCGGGGCCTGCACGACACGGAGTCGTACAGGGGGGTTAATTTGTTTATAGTGCGCGTTCGGCTTCATGTCAACAATTATTTTGGCCAGGCTGGGGAAGCCGGCGGGTGCCGATGTTTGCTCATATTTTGATCTAAGCCCTTATATCATGTCCTGGATTGCGCTTCATTCATCGATCGAACTGAGGCGGAGTCAGATCCAACAGGAGTTGTCTGGCCAGAGAGTCCACCCTGTCTTGGGGCAGGTGCTGTAAGAGGTATTCAGTCAAGTCCTCCTGGCGGGCCTGTCCGAAGACCATCCGATAGACCGCCAGTGATTTCTTGAGTGCCTGGAAATGATGTTGCTCTCTCGAAAGCGGCAGTGACAACAGACAGCGTTGGACTGTTGTCCCGTTTTCCTTGGAAAATATCCAGTAGGGCACTAGCCCCCGGCTCGAAGAGCGATGCTCCCGATCGCCCGCCTGGAAGAGCACATGCCAGGGATCCCCGCCAGACGTATCAGCCAAAGAGGAGAGGTACGCAGAGGCCACATTTTTTCTGACCGCATGCCCCTTATAGCGAAGAATCCTGCCTTCGCGCTGCTCCAGGTCGACAGGGTTGGAGGGCAGATTCCAAAGGGTGATGAAGTGGCAGTAGGGGTGGAAGTCGAGTCCTTTTTGGCCGACGGAGGTGGTGGCGAGAACAAAGAAAGTGTATAAAGTGCCAGGCTAAACATTGATTGACACCTATCTCGAACGCCTCGTCTTTCTCGTCACCAATAATCACGCACCGCGAAAAGAGGTCTCACTCTCTGCGGACAATGAGTGAGGCGCCGGCTTGAGCAGATGGAGGCAATCCGGATCAAGGGAGCGGAGGATTTATGAACCGAAAAGCAAACGAATATGAGCCGGACGTTGTCTTTCCGCCGGGAGAGACGCTTCAGGAGACCCTGGAGGCCATGGACATGCCCCGCAATGAGCTTGCTGAGCGAACCGGGCTCACCCCCAAGCACGTCAATGAGATCATCAAGGGAAAGGCGAGCATATCCGAAGATACTGCGCTCCGTTTGGAGCGAGTGCTGGGTATCGACGCCTCCTTCTGGCGTAATTTGGAGCATCAGTATCAAACTCGACTTTCACTTTTTCAAGGCAACTCAAGATAAATCTTCAACATTGTCACTTGGTTAATGATTTAAGGGCTGTAAGACCCCATTCTCCACTTCGTAGCCTATGGCGAATAGAATTTCCGCCTCCTCCAGGTCGGTGCTTCAATAAGACGCGTCGACTTTTTTTCGCTGCCAGCAAAGACAGTTGGACAAATCATGCATAGCTCGCATATCTTTATCGGCAGTGTGTATAAAACGCCAGGCTCATCATTTTGCCTGCTCCAGCAGATTGAGGCCCAAGGCCTGCAGCTGATCGGAAAGGGAGTGAACGAGCTTTGTCTCCAGAGAGGTCCGGATTGAACATTAATTCGGGATCTCTAAGCAAGGACAATTCGCTATGCAAGATAAGCAAAAAAGGATTTTAAGGTGCTTTGCCGAAAGAGTCCGGGAGTTCTACCCGCAAGCCCGCATCTGGGCATTTGGATCGCGTGCTTGGGGGACTCCGGCAGCTGAGTCCGACTTGGATCTATGCGTAGTGCTTCCCTCTTTCAAGCCAGAAGATCGGATATCTGTAAGTGACATAGCATGGGAGGTTGGATTCGAACAGGATATGCATCTGTCCACTATCGTGATCTCCGAAGAGGATTTCGAAAGTGGTCCTGTATCAGCTAGCCCGCTACTCGATGCTATCCGCCACGAATGTGAGGCCGCATGAACAGTTACCAGATGCGGATTATGGAGATATGTTAATTCCCACAGATGAACATTGCCGGGAAGCACTTAGTCAAGATGAAGAATTTGTGCAGCGAATCAAGGAGTATCATGATAGCTTCACTAGTTGAATGCGTATAAGGTGTCTTGTTAATCATTGAGTGTTGCGGGACTATTCCTTGTTGCCCCCTGCACGAGGGCGTCCCTCAGTGGATTGAAACAGGCTGAGCTGTACGGGTACGATCATGAGCTCCGCCACTATGCGGATTAGCGGGTCAGCATTGACCTGCAGGGCGGTGTGAAACACAATTATAAAAAGTTGGGGAATCTGCTGGCTGAGGCAAAGAGCATAACCGGGAAGAAATAAGTGTTACGTGGTCAAAGATGATTGCAACAGGATAACCTTGAAGAGGTATTAGCCATGCCCAAAATAAGTAT
>CAYNCR010000307.1:0-3355 GCA_964395575.1 uncultured Desulfohalobiaceae bacterium | reverse complement strand
GCATCCTGCTCGTAGTATACCTCCATGGGGAACCTCCTCAGTTTCCGTCCGAAAACGAACTCGTCATGTCTCGTGCCTTGCAGGAAAGTTCATGATCCTATCTGGAACATTGTGACTGGTGACCGGCTGTTCACAACTCGTGAATCATCATGTCGGCGAGGCAGGAGTCAAGCCCTGAGCGTCGCGACGCGTCTCTCCCATCCTGCTTCCCGAATCAGTGATCCTTTCAGCAGGGCCTCGCAGAGGCAAGTCGTCTGCCCAGTGCTTCTTCTAGGCCTCCGCGCGCAGGCTCCTGCGCATGGCCACGCTCCCGGTGCGGGCGACCTCCTTGATCCCGAAACGCTGCAGCAGGCTGAGCAGCGCGCTGATCTTGCCGCTGTCACCTGTCGCCTCCAGGGTCATCTCGGTGTGGCTCACGTCGATTACCTTGCAGCGGAAAATATCCACGATGCGCAGGATCTCGGCGCGATAGCTGTCTTGGGCGTTGACCTTGATCAGGACCATCTCCCGATCCACGCAATCGGCGTGGTTCATGTCCACCACTTTGATTACGGTGACCAGCTTGCGGAGCTGCTTCACGATCTGCTCGATGATCTGCTCCTCCCCCGCAGTCACGATGGTCATCAGGGACACGCCCCGCTCCAGGGTGGGAGCCACGTTCAGGGACTCGATGTTGAAGCCCCTGCCGCTGAACAATCCCGCCACTCGTGAGAGGACTCCTGGCTCGTCCTCCACCCAGACGGACAAGGTATGTCGCATAGGCCTGTCTGCCTCACAGCTGCATCTTCGATTTGCGGTTGGCGATCGCGTTTTCGCGCACGGCTCGCGAACAATCCGGGCCCTAAACGAGAAGCATCTCATTCAGAGGGGCACCCGCGGGAACCATGGGATAGACGTTCTCCTCCTCGGGCACGGCAACCTCCACGACAGCCGTATTCGGGGAGAACAGGGCCTGACGGAGCACATCGTCCAATTCCGCCGGGCGGGTGACTTTATATCCCTCGGCCCCGTAGGCCTGGGCCAGCTTGACGAAATCGGGGCTGTATTCAAGGCAGGTGGAACAGTAGTTCTTGCCGTAGAATAGATCCTGCCACTGCCGGACCATCCCCAGATAGGTGTTGTTCAGGATAACCACCTTGACCGGCAGGCTGTAGCAGACCGCAGTGGCGAGCTCCTGGATGTTCATCTGGATGGAGCCGTCTCCGGCCACATCGATGACCAGCTTATCCGGAAAGGCCACCTGGGCCCCGATCGCCGCGGGAAATCCGTAGCCCATTGTGCCCAAACCACCCGAGGAGATCCAGGAACGGGGATGGAGATAGCGATAGTGCTGGGCCGCCCACATCTGGTTCTGGCCCACCTCGGTGGTGATGATGGCCTCCCCCTGAGTGAGCTCATCCAGCTTCTCCACCACTTGCTGGGGCTTCACCGTGTCCTCGCTCTTGGTGTAGGTCAGCGGATGAGTTCGGGTCCATTCCTCGACCTTTTCCCTCCAGGGCTGATACTGCCCCGCGAGCTCGCCCGCATCGACCTTTTCGTCCAGCTCCTGCAGAAGGGCCTGCAGAGCCAGACGGCAATCAGAGACGATGGGCACATCCACGTCCACGTTCTTGCGGATGGAGGTGGGGTCGATATCGATGTGGATAATACGGGCGTTGGGGGCGAAGGTGTCCAGCTTTCCGGTAACCCTGTCGTCGAAGCGCACGCCCACGGAGATGAGCAGATCGGTGTTGTTCACGGCCATGTTGGCCGAATAGGTTCCGTGCATGCCCAGCATGCCCAGCCACAAGGGGTCGTTGCCCGGAAAGGCTCCCAACCCCATCATGGAGGTGGTCACCGGAATCTGAAACTCCCGGGCGAGGCGGGTTAGCTCCTCGTGGGCGTTTGCCGCGACAACGCCGCCTCCCCCAAAGATGAGGGGATTCCTGGAGTGGCGGATGTATTCCACCGCTTTTCGAATCTGTTTGCTGTTGGGGACGGTGTGCGGATTGTAGCTCCGGGTCCGCACATGCTTGGGGTAGTAGAAGTCGATGACCGCGTTCATCACATCCTTGGGCAGGTCCACGACCACGGGACCGGGCCTGCCCGAGCTTGCCAGATAAAAAGCCTCCTTGATGACCTTGGGCAGGTTTTCCAGCTCCTTGACCAGGTAGTTGTGCTTGGTGCAGGGCCGGCTGATTCCGACCATGTCCACTTCCTGGAAGGCATCGTTGCCGATGAGCTGCGTGGGGACCTGGCCGGTCAGCACGACGAGAGGGGTGGAATCCATATACGCAGTTGCGATGCCGGTAATGGTGTTTGTGGCCCCGGGACCGGAAGTGGCCAGGACCACGCCCACCTGACCGCTGGCCCGGGCGTATCCGTCAGCGGCATGCACTGCGCCCTGTTCGTGACGCACCAGGATATGCTGGAAAGGATATTCGGGCAGCTCGTGATAGATATCGATGATCGCGCCGCCGGGAAAGCCGAATATGGTTTCCACCCCTTCCCGCTTGAGGCATTCCAGGAGAACTTGAGCTCCCTTAAGCCTCATCCTGCACCTCCTGTTGGCGATACTTCTCCAGAAGCTGCTGAATCTTGGTCTTTCCGGCCAACTTGAGCTTCTTGATCTGTTTCAGCTCTGAGTCCTCCTGCGGGGTGAGATTCGTCTTGCTCTCGAGCTTCTCCACTTGTTTCTCGTACTCCAGATGCTGCTCCCAAAGCCTGCTGAGCTCACGATCTTGCTTGCCGTACTTGGCGATGAGCTCCAGTTCGTATTGCTCCATACCCCATTCCTCCTTGCCTCATCGAATCAATGGATTTTTTGGGCCATTCCTTCCCAATCGGGCTCTTTCTCAGTGCTCAGAAGTATACTCTTCATCCGGGTCCTTTGTCCACTCTCGAATTGGAGCTGGGATCGCTTGATTCCCAGTTGCCGAGCCAGAAAAGCGATAACCTCCTTATTCGCCTTCCCCTCGGAAGGCGGCGCCTGGACCTTGAGCTTGAGGCTCCCCTGATGGAGGCCGCACAAGGCATTCTTTCTGGCTCCCGGCTGAACCCAGAGATGGAGTCGAAAGAGTCCCTTGTCTACCACGCTCACGAACTCGGGTCGAGACATGATAGCTCCCTCAAGGGCATTGAGCTAAGCATCCCGCTCCGGGAATCCTGTTCCTATCGCGAACAGTCGCTACCGGCGGGTAACTATTCACCATCTTCCGAAACCGACATGTTCGCGGGGCCTTTTTGAATCTTGAACCTCCGACTCTGGATTTTCTAACGCTCGCCACGTGGGGGCATCCCTGCCCCCACGTGGCGAGCGTTAGAAAATCGAACAGAGTCTACGCTGGATAGATTCAAAAAACCCCGCGAACATTTA
>CAYNCR010000306.1:0-3356 GCA_964395575.1 uncultured Desulfohalobiaceae bacterium | reverse complement strand
GTATCACAGAGCAGGAAGTCGAAATGCTTGGAGCGGATTTTCTCCCAGGCGCGCAGCCATTGTCCGCGGTCCGGCAGGGCCCGAACACTCAGGGCGTCAGCCGCACGCACCTTGGCGAAGATGCGGTAATCCTCGCCCACTGCGTGCTCCAGCGTTTCCAGGAAAGCGTGCTCGCTGTCCGTGAAAAGGCTTCGTCGCTTCTTGTAGGGATAACCCTGTTCGGTTCGTCCGGAAAAGATCTTCCATGCGACGACAGCGGCTGCCGCCGCGACACAGGCGACTGCAATCAGCACCCACAAGGGGAGGGGCATATTCATAGCTTGCTCCCGGCCAGAGGCCGTAGGCAGGGATTTGCGACGTTTCGCTCGGCTGCCGCTTCGTTGGTTCTCAAAGTTCCACCAGAGTCACATCCTCGCCGTCCAGCTCCTATCTTGGGCAGACCGTTCCTTCGGCCGGAATAGCGCTCCTTGATCCAGCGCATACAGGAGCGAACGGCGTCGTCATCCACAAGTACCTCGTCGTCACGCTGCCTGGAATAGTTAAACGGGATAGAGGCGTTGACCACGTCCACCTCACCGCCATCCACAGGTAAAGAACCCACGCTGCAGGTTCCCAGCTTGCCCGGATCGCCGGGAGTGGTTCCCAGATCGGCCTGGCAGGCCTCGGGAAAATTCTGCCGAACAGCCTTGGCAACCCCCGCTCCCATTTCGCACCAGCAGTTGCCGTGCAGGATCACGTCGAATTGCTCCTATTTGGCCATTTCCACAAGGTCGCAGCGTGTGCTTTTCATAGGACGCTGCCCGTGTTTTGCGTGCCGTGTTGACTGCTCCTCCCCGCGGGAGAGTCATTTCGCGCTATGCTTAGCAGAAGGGCGATGCGGGGGTCAATTCGCTTTTGGAAAAGAACACGTCTCTCCTATGGCTGCCGCCCAACTCATAGCTTTCGTCCGGCTCCCGAACAGCTACGCGCCGAAAACCGTAACTCGAGACTGGTAACTGGTTCTACGTGATTTGTGAACACTACCCCTCGAACCGAAAAGCTTGCAGCGGCAGGGGTCGTGGTGCCCATAGCCCATAGCCTATCTTCTCCAATCGCCAGTCACTTTTCATGTCTGCCCCCCCCCCTGAACCGGGAACGCTGAACGGGGAACGGACCGTCCCTTGCATGGAGCCGCGAGTCAGGGCACAGTACGCCGCGAGCGCGCAATGGGCTGTTATTCTCAACTCATTATTTCCGGGACCAGTCAGCGAGCCCGGCCTTACTGCACCATCAGACCGGACAATGGACTCAGCTCATGGATGAACAGCACATCGGCAGGACCCTTGCGGACTGGTTCCCGGAGCGGCGCCGGGATCTGCCCTGGCGGCAAAACCCCACCCCGTACAGGGTCTGGATCTCGGAAATTATGCTCCAGCAGACCCAGATCGAGCGGGTGATCCCCTTCTTCGAGGCCTGGATGGAACGCCTCCCCACGGTACGCCACGCAGCGGATGCGGACAGGGAGACGCTGCTCAAGCTGTGGGAAGGGCTCGGGTACTACAACCGAGTCATCAACATCCATCGCACTGCCCGCCTCCTGCGGGACGAGCACGGCGGAAACATGCCGGCGGATCACAGCGGGCTCCTGGCCCTTCCGGGCATAGGGCCCTATACCGCCGGCGCGATCATGAGCCTTGCCTACAACGAGCCCTATCCAGCCGTGGACGCCAATGCGGAACGCATGCTCAGCCGCGTCTTCGACATCGAGGAGCCCATCAAGGCATCCGCGACCCAGAAATACCTGCGCCAAAAAGCGGCCCAGCTCATTCCTTCCGGCCGGGCCAGGGAGCTCAACCAGGCCCTGATGGAGCACGGGGCCCTGGTCTGCCTGCCCCGTGATCCCCACTGCCGGGAATGCCCCATCGCCGGCGCATGCCTTGCCAGGAAGCGCGGCGTCGCGGAGAGGCGTCCCAACAAGGGGGCTTCCAGGCCCATAACCTATTTGGAGGCAGTGGTGGGGATTCTGGTCCACGAGGGGCGTATTTTTGTGCAGAAACGTCCCGAGGGTGGTCTCATGCCGGGGCTCTGGGAGTTTCCCGGCGGCAAGCTGCGTGAGGGTGAAGCCCCAAAAGAGGGTCTGGAGCGGGAAATGCGAGAGGAGCTGAACATCGGCGTCCGACTGGGCCAGCCGCTGGCAGAGGTGCGCCACAGCTACACCTCCTTCCGGGTCCTGCTGCGGGCCTATTTCTGCAGCCCGGCAGCCGCTCCCGAAGCCATCCGGCTGGCAGCGGCCTCAGAATCCCGCTGGGTGGAGCCTGCCCGGCTGAAGGACTTCTCCTTCCCCGCGGCCAACCGGCGTCTGGTGGCCAAGCTGAGCGGCCTGACCCCGGACGAGATCGCCGATCTCCTGCGCGCTTAGCGGTAAGCATGCTCTCCGATTGGCCGGGATCCGGCGCACCTACTCTTCATCCTGGTCCGAGGCCTGCTGCAGGGCCTTGCGCATGGCTGTCTGGTGCACCTTGGCCGCCAAGTGGACCGGGCTCTGTCCTCCCAGGGGCTCCCAGTTCGCCGGATCCGCGATGCAGCCAAACTGCACCGCCAGACCCATTTTCACCTCGGCCTCCTCCGGGGTCTGTCCCACCATCTTGGATGCAGCGGACCAGGTGGCCCCGCAGGGGGCACCGCGCCGGACCCGGACCTCGCTGATCCGGCCTCCCTTCATGCGCACCTCGAGCTCCGGATAGCCGAAGCAGCTGCCGTAGGCGCCCAACTGACGCCTGGGGCGCAGGGCGCATCAGATCGGCGGAGTATTGGCCCATTCCAGGTTCGCCCCCTTTCCGGGAGCCACCACCGGAATGTCCCGCTCCCGACACATGGCGATCAAATCCTGGGAGACATCCGGATGGCCCACAAAGTCGAGGACCAGATCCGCATCCGGATCCTGTGGCAGATAGGCCTCGGTTTCGTCCAGAATTCCGGGGAGATCCCTGGGAACGGACCAGGTGTCCAGGACGAAGCGATCACCCCCGTGCCTGCGTATCCCCTCGATCTTGGGTTTGCCGGATTCCCCCTGCTGCACCACGAGAATGCGGGTGGGCTCTCCGCCCTCCGGACTCGAGCCCCTTTCCTCCCGTTCCTCATTCTCCCCCTCTTCCCGGGGGTCTTTCTTTTCATCGGCCATAACGGTTCCTTATCCAATACCTGGCTCGACAGGTCCGCCCGGATCAGATCCGGTTCCTTCCCACCCTGCAGCTGCTCAGGATTCTTTGCAATACAACCTTCATTTCCAGGCCGGCCCGGGCACAACCAAGCATGAAAATGTCGCGAGGCGATGGCGGGTGGACGCTGAAGCGCAGGTTTCATCCCGGGTTTCCCAT
>CAYNCR010000305.1:0-3359 GCA_964395575.1 uncultured Desulfohalobiaceae bacterium | reverse complement strand
TGGGCCGCATGTCCTCGGGGACATCCTCGACCCCGTGCTTCATGCGCAGGAAGCGTTTGCCGGTGGTGGGATACAGGGCGTAGATGAGCACGTCGTCGATATCCTTGGCCAGGTCCTTGATCTCCTCCTTGGCCTTGTCCAGCTCCAGCTCCAGGATGTCCGCCGGGCGGCAGGAGCAGGGCTCGTTGCCGCGCGGATAGTCCTGCAGGGCCTTCTTCTGGACCTCGGGGTCGATGGGGGCCGGTGTCTGGCCGTAGAGCCCGTAGCACAGATCCTTCACCTGGGCGGTGATCATCTTGTAGCGCTCGTCCTCGGTGTCGAAGAGCACATTGTTCACCGTCTGAATGCCCACGATCTGGCTCGTGGGGGTCACCAGCGGGACCTGGCCCAGCTCTTTACGCACTCTGGGCAGCTCCTCGAAGACCTGGTCCAGCTTGTCCAGGGCGTCCATTTCGCGCAGCTGGTTGACCAGGTTGGAGATCATGCCGCCGGGAGTCTGGTGCAGGAGGACGTTGGCGTCGATGATGGTAATCCGGTCGTCCAGGAGGTGGCGGTATTTGGGAGTGATCTCCTTGAAGTGCTCCGCGCACTTGGTCAGCTGGCGCAGGTCGAAGCTCGTGTCCCGGTTGGTTCCGCGCAGGGAGACCACCAGGGGCTCCACTGCCGGGTGGGAGGTGCGGTAGGCCCAAGGGGAAAGGCAGACGTCGATGATGTCCACTCCCGCCTCGACGGCCTTGAGCATGGCCATGTCCGCCATGCCGGAGGTGAAGTGGCTGTGCAGATGGATGGGCGTCTGCACCGTCTCCTTCAGGGCCTTGACCAGCCTGTACGCGTCATAGGGGGCGATGATCCCGGCCATGTCCTTGATGCAGATGGTGTCCGCCCCCATTTCCTCCAGTTCCTTGGCCTTGTCCAGGTAGTACTGGAGGTTGTACACTTCGCCCCCCATGCGCTCTTCGGTCAGGGAGTAGCAGATGGAGCCCTGAAAGTGCTTGTCGTGCTCCTTGATGACCTTGACCACGGTCTGGAAGTTGCGAAAGTCGTTCAGCGCATCGAAGACCCGGAAGACATCGATCCCGTTCACACAGCAGCGCTCGGTGAAGGCCTCGGCCACGTCGTCGGGATAGTTGCGATATCCCACCAGATTCTGACCGCGCAGAAGCATGGAGAAAGGGGTGTTCGGGGCATGCTTCTTCAGGGTCCGGATCCGCTCCCAGGGATCCTCGCCGAGGAAACGGTGCATGGAGTCAAAGGTCGCCCCGCCCCAGACCTCCATGGCGAAATACCCCACCTTGTCCATCTCCTCGGCGATGGGGGCCAGGTCCTCGGTCCGCCCGCGCGTGGCGAACAGGGACTGATGGCCGTCCCGGAGGGTGAGGTCCTGGATCCGGAGCGGATTGTCCGCCTGGATTTCCTCCTCGAAATCCGCCGCCTGGAGCTGTGTATGTCGGTCCACCATGGCCCTCTCCTTTTCTTTGCCACAATTTGCTTCCGCTTTCTCGCCCTCGAGGGGAAGCCGAAAAATCCGTGCTCAATAAAATCCCGGCGGATTCATTACCTGACCAGCCGGAACTGCCACTGATAGCGCCTTTCCATGATCGCCTGCCTGCCGGACATGGCCCAGGGGCTGTTCACCGGAAAGGCCGGGCGCGGCTGAGACGGAGGCTGCTGCGCCTGCACCTGCCCCTCCTGCATGAGCTGAGCGGCCTCCTGCTCCTCCTGGAGGTAGTAGGCCAGCCCCGCGGATATGGCCGCGATTGTCTTCTCCCTGTTCTCCATAACCTTGTGCTCCCGGTTTGGCAGGGGCGCCCTGCCTGATAAGGACTTTCCCAACGGATGCTGAGAAATGTGTTTTCCTCCGGATCCTTTCCGCCGGCATCAGGCATTCCGCCGCGGCTCCGCATAGAGCTCGCCCCCGTGGGCGTCGTTGGCCACGACCGCGGGAAAATCCCGCACGGTGAGCTCGCGGACCGCCTCGGGTCCCAGATCCTCGTACGCGACAATCCTGGCGCCGGTGATGCACTGGGACAGAAGCGCTCCCGCGCCGCCAGTGGCCGCCAGATAGACCCCGCCGTAATCCCGCAGGGCCTGTTTCACCTCGGGGCTGCGCCTGCCCTTGCCCATTGTGGCCTTGAGGCCCAGGCTGTAGAGCCTGGGGGCAAAGGGGTCCATGCGATAGCTGGTAGTGGGGCCTGCCGAGCCAATGGGCCGTCCCGGTGGAGCCGGAGTGGGGCCCACATAGTAGATTAAAGCGCCCTGCAGGGGGACCGGAATCTCCTCTCCCCGGTCCAGGGCCTGGACCATGCGCTTGTGGGCCGCGTCGCGGGCCGTATAGATCGTGCCGGACAGGTAGACGCGATCCCCGATGCGAAGCTGGCGCACATCCTCGTCACTGAGCGGCGGCTGCAAATGGTAGGTGTTCATGCGATCACGACCTCCTCGTGCCTGGAGGAATGACACTGCACGTTCACGGCAAGGGGAAGACTGGCGATGTGGCACGGGGCCATCTCCATGCGCACGCCCAGGCTCGTAGTCCTGCCGCCCAGTCCCATGGGGCCCACGCCCAGCGCATTGATTTCACTGAGAAGCTCGCGCTCCATCTCGGCGATCTCCGGATCGGGGTGCTCCCGATCCAGGGGGCGGAACAGGGACTTCTTGGCCAAAAGAGGGGCCTGGTCGAAGGATCCGCCCACTCCCACTCCTATGATGGTGGGCGGACAGGGATTGGGGCCGGCCGCTGCCACGCGGTCCACCACGAAGTTCTTGATTCCCTCCCAGCCCTGGGCCGGAGTCAGCATGGTGCAGCGGGACATGTTCTCGCTGCCGCCGCCCTTGGCCATGAAGCGGATCCTGATTTCGCTGCCGGGCACCAGCTCGGTGTGGATCAGGGCCGGGGTATTGTCTCCAGTGTTCTTCCGGGTGAGGGGATGACACATGGACTTGCGCAACAGCCCCTCGTCGTAGGCCTGGGCCAGTGCCCGTTCCAGCACGTTGTGGATGCTGTCCCCCTCCACGCGGCAGTCCTCGCCGTGTTCCACGAAGAAGACCCCCACGCCCGTGTCCTGGCACAGGGGAAGGTCGCGCTCACAGGCCATATCCGCGTTTTCCAGGAGCTCGCCCAGAATCTGGCGGGCGCCGTCGTCGGTTTCCTCATCCCTGGCCCGCTGGATCGCGGCGACTACGTCTCCTGGGAGGTTCCGGCTGACATGGACGACCATGTCCCGGACCTGCTTCTGGATCGTCTCCGCTGCTATACTGTGCATGGTGCCTCTTTAACCGGTTTCGTCCGGCGAAATAGCGTTGCGTTTTTTTGTATGAAAATGTGGCCAAGCTGTCGAATTATTGAGGAATTGTCCGCG
>CAYNCR010000304.1:0-3365 GCA_964395575.1 uncultured Desulfohalobiaceae bacterium | reverse complement strand
CACACAGCGCAATTGCCCAAAAATGGGCGGCAACCGATGGGCACCATCTCCTCTCATCCCTTGCCCATGCTGAAGCCTGCGCGGTAGTTGGGAGAATGACCCGAGAGGGAATCATTGATGAAACCGATGCGAATGCGGCCCAAGCAACCGTGCAAAACGGCTTGTGGCGGCAGCTTAACGGCCTGCCCGACCGGAACACAGTTTCATTGCTTGCCCAAAAATGGGCACTGCGGGGCGCTGACCTCTGGCACCTGGCAATGGCGGTCAGCTTGCGAGAGGAACTGCCGGAGCTAAAGCTCATCAGCTTTGATGATAAGCTCAACAAGGCGGCAACCGGCGAAGGTTTGGCGTGTAACCATTCAGGGGCAGGATAGGCGGACCGCAAAGACGCAGAGAGCGTTAAGGTCGCTGTGGAGTTTTTTTGCTTTGCGGTGAGTTTTGCAAAGCAAAAACGGCTCAGCCAGGGGCTTGCAGCGCCGACTTTTCCTATCGATTCGTTGAGGTTCAAGACACGGGAACAGGGGAACGGCGCTCCAGCAAAGCGGAGCCCTGCCCCATAAGGTGTTTTTCAACAGACTGATAAGGCTTTCTCCTCCGCGTCCTCCTTTATGTTCTGCCCTACCCGCTTAAATACCAACAGATGCGCCCTGCGAAGCAGGATTGAACCGGGTCCGCCCGGTTCAATACAGCGGAGCTGCCCTGCCGGAGGCAGGATTGAACCGGGGCTCCTCCGCAGTGGGCAACTCTTTTTGCCGCAAATGCACAGGAAGAACACCGTGAAGGCTTAGGGACAACAGGAGCTCAAAGAAAAGGACAACGCTGACAACTGACTGACTCAAGGGACAAATTCCCTGTAAAATCTTCCAAGGTTAACCAAAGACCAGCTAGCACTTACGTACCAATTCAGCTATGGTGTACATAGAGGCCATAAGGGAGCGATCGTTATCCTTGTAATGAAGGAAGGTCACGCCTGAAATCCCTTTCATGCGAAACCGGGCCCGAAAAAGCCGTTTTCAGAAGGCGGCCCTGCATTCAGGCCCTCATTATGCCGCCACAAAGGACGCACCCCTTTTGTCCTGCGCCATGAGCCATTCAAGAGGCTATCAAGGGCAACCTGATCCTGACTGATCCCAGCAGCCAACACGGTCCCATCCCAACAGATCACCCATGGAAGCGCCCCCAGAACTGTGCTAGGAGGAAACAGAGCGGAGACTGAGGGCTAGCATGCGACTTCTCATCGCGGACTTTGACCACCAGAGCCTCGTGAACAAGCAGGAAGTGGTCAGCGCTGTTCGCCGCCTTCCCAAGCCCCACTACGCCGGAATCCAGGCCATCCGCTACGATCCCAAGCGCACTCTGGCAACGGCAATGGCCTCCCTCAAGAACAGGCCCTCATCGCTAAGCACAAGCGGCTTTTTCTACCACGAGCGCGAATACGGGCTATCGGTCATCGTCCTCTACCGCTTCAGATCGCGGGAGGAATTCTACCATATTCTCTACCACGAGATCGGACATTTCGTGTTCCTCAAGGTACTTGAGCAGGGCCAGCGCAACGAGTGGTTCTCCCTGCGACGCGAGGAACAAGACTCAGTCTCCTCCCAGGCCGGCAGAAACGCCCGCGAGGACTTTGCCGAGACCTATGCCTATTACTGCATAAACCCAGCCCGTCTCCATGGCCTTCCGCTCAGGAGAGCCTTTTTCCGGGACATCGTATTCCGTGATAAGGCTCTTCAGCCCCTGTCCTTGTAAAGCCCCGCTCCAGGAATAAAGGCAGGCGCTGGGATTGGCGAGCACAACCTGATGCCCAGTGTCGCCCTCCTCGAAGTCGATCTTTTGACCCCCAAGTCTGTGTCCAAAGCGAGGAGAACCCGGACATTCTCGCCAGGAGACAATGGAACACTTCTTGCATTTTACAGCCAAGTGTAATCCCCCATGGAGACAGGTAAGTGGACAGGGCGCTCGTTCCATACGATACCAAGCGCAGCTCCAGCTGCGTGAGGCGTTTCGAGTCAAAAGCATGAGTGCACCGCCAGCGCAATTCAACCTGTCCGGACAACTCTTATAAATTGCCTTCCGGCAATGGATTTGTTCTAATTAATGAGGATAAGCACGCCGATAAGATAAAGAGTACATTCCGCCTCCAAGGAGCGCAAAAGGCACCGTCCCTGAACCTTTTGCCCCGCCGCCTCGTCCTGGCCGCTATGTTCCCGGTTCACCAGGATAAATACGAGCGTGCCCGGAGGATAGATGAGATCGCTTATCCGTTGAGCCCCGAAAACTCACAACTCAGGCTTCACGAGGAAACATGCGACGAGTAAGCGTGAATAAGGCGAGCCCGGGAATGGTCCCGGAGGACGATGTTCGGGACCAGAAGGGACGCTTCCTGTTCAAGGCGGGACAGACAATCACCGAAAAGCACCTCCGGATCTTCAAGATCTGGGGCGTGACCGAAATCTGGATCCAGGACGATGAGGACTCCGAGAAGGAGATCTCCAAGGACGAGGACGCATCCATCCCCGAGGAAACCCAGGAGCGTGCCCAGGAGGTGGTCCGTCAGCAATTCCGGGAAAACTCTTTGGAGGATCCGTTCATCTCCGAGCTGTACCGCATCTGTGTGGAGCGAACAGCCAAGTCCTTGAGCCAATGGGAGAGGCCCTTCCCGGAGGAGAGCGCACCCGGCCGGGATAAGCCCCCATCACGAAATTCGGCTCCGCAAGCAAGCCCCAAGGGGATCACCATACAGAATTTGGTGAGCGACCGCCTCAAACTCGCAACCCTCCCCCCCATCTACTACAAGACCATGGAGGCGGTGCACGATCCATCCATGTCCCTGGCGGACATTGCGGAAATCGTGAGCACCGACCCCACGCTTTCAGCCAAGATCCTGCAGTTGGTCAACAGCAGCTTCTACAGCCTGCTCAAGCAGGTGGACACCCTGACCAGAGCCCTGGCCCTGATCGGCACGAACCATTTGATGACCATCGTTACAGGGGTCTCGGTGATGTCCAACTTCAAAAAGACCTCCTCGACCATACTGAGCATGAACGAATTCTGGGAGCACAGCATCAGCTGCGGCATAGTGGCCCGGATGCTTGCCAGCTACATCCCCGGGGTGGTCAATTCCGAGCGCTACTTTGTGGCCGGACTGCTCCACGACATCGGACGTCTCATCCTGGTGCAGAACGCGCCCAGACAGATGCAGTCCGCCTTCCAGATCGCGGAGAGCGAGGATCTGCCCCTGTACGAGGCGGAAAGACAGCAGCTGGGCTTCGACCACACAGAGGTGGGAGAGTATCTGGCCCAAAAATGGAACCTGACCACAGCCCTGAAACAGGTAGCTGACAAGTCTCCCAGCGACGACTGGG
>CAYNCR010000303.1:0-3403 GCA_964395575.1 uncultured Desulfohalobiaceae bacterium | reverse complement strand
GGATTGCTGAATTCCGGACCGAGGGCTTTGGCCACTGCCTCCCTCACGGAGGGCAATGGCGGTGTGGAGGCATTGTTGTCCAGATATACAGGGCTTTTGTCTTCACTCGTCATGGCCTATCCGACAGGAGGAAATGTTGGGAGATCTTTCTCCAAAATGGCGAGGTTGTTTTTCCACTATAGTACGGCAGGCCCTCTCAAGGCAAGAGCAACAGGGCAGGAATCCTTTTAGGTGAGCTGGCGACACATCCGGGTTTTTGAAACATGCCCCCTGAAACACGCTCTCACCCCTTCTTCCGCTTCCCCCTCCCCAAAATCCTCGCCCGCTTCCTTCCGTTCTGAGGCTCGAAGGCTTGGGCGAAGCTCTTCTCCGTCTTGGCCGTGCCGATGAGCACGATCTCCTCGCCCTTTTTCAGGACGGTGTCCGGCCCGGGATTGACGCTCATGTTCTCCCCCGAGCCGACGGCCAGGACGTTGCAACCAGTGCGCTCCCGGATGCCGCTGTCTTGCAGGGCCTTGCCCTCCAGGGCTTTGGGCACGGCCACGCGGAATATGTTCAGCCCCTCGGCCACCATGATCTCCTGCACGTCCTCCAGGGAGTTGATCACCGCGCTCGCCCCCAGGGCGGCGTAGGACATGACCAGGTCCGCTCCGGCCTGGTGCAGCTGGCTCACGTTGCGGTCCAGGCCGGCACGGGTGATGATCTGCAGATCGGGGCGCAGGCTGCGGCAGTAAATGGTGAGATAGATGTTCGTGTTGTCGTCGTTTGTGGTGACGATCACAGAAGAGGCCTGGTCCAGGCCCGCCCCACGGAGGATGTCCAAATCCGCCGCGTCCCCGACGACGGCGTTGTGCCGCCTCCTGGCGATCCGCTCGTTCTTCTCCAGGATGCGATGGTCGATCCCGTGCTCCTGCAGATGGTCCGCAGCGGCGCAGCCCACGCGGCCGCCCCCCAGGATGAGCACCAGGTCCGCCGAGCTCCCGGAGCCCATGAACTGTTCCCCGAAGCGGTCCAGCTGTTCCTCCGTCCCGGCAAGCACGAGCACGGAGTGGGGTCCGATCTCCGTCTCCGGGTCGGGGAGGACGAAGCTCCCGCGCTTCCAGAGGCCGGCCACGTTCACCCCTGTCTGCCCGCGGATCCCGCTGTCCAGGATCGAGAGTCCCTGGAGCTGGGTGCGCTGGATCGGCACCTCGGCAATGGATAGCCTGTCGAAGGAGCCGAGGATATGGGCCTGCATCTCCATGCCCTGCACCCTGCGAGCCAGGGAGCGGCCCAGCATGCGGGAGAAATACAGCACATGATCCGCTCCGGCCAGCTCCATGATGTCCATGGCCGCCTCGCTCTGGACGTTGGCCGCCACCGGGGTGTTCGGGCAGAACTCGCGAAGGGTGAAGATGGCGTTGGTGTTCAGCTGATCCCCGCGGTTGAAGAAGATCAAGGAGGCGCGGTCAGCGCGGAGCTGCTCGTAGGTCCGCCTGTCGTCCAGGTCCCCCAGGACGGCCTTGTACCCCTGGTCGAAGAGCTGCAGGGCCATCTGCTGATCGTTCACCAGCACGGCGTAGGGATAGTTGTACTGGCGCAGCTTGGCGATCAGGGCGGCCGCAACCGCGTCGAAGGGGGACAGGATCACGTGTCCCTGCATGCCCGGCGGCAGGGACCGGGGGGTACGTGCCCTCTCCTGGGCCTCCAGCCAGGGGGCGTAGAAGAACTGGATAAAGGTGAAGGGGAGCAGGACCAGCAGGAAGACGACCCCGGAGACCAGGACAATCACGGAAAAGAGGCGACCGAGATCGCTGGTGAAGGTGATGTCCCCGAATCCCAGGGTGGTCATCACGGTGAGGGTCCAGTAGACGCTGGAGGGCCAGGAGTAATCCCTGCCCTCCAGGGCCATGATCCAGTGGAAGAGAACGCTGTACAGAGCGATCAGCGCGAGGAGGATCAGGAGGAACTTGAACAGCATCCGGGCGTTGCGCTGGGCGGATCGGTCCCGGAAGAAGTAGAGGAGCTGGGATGTGAGGAATTTCATGGGCTGAGGTCCTGTAGGGTTCGCATCGGCCCCGGGGTTGTCGCCACGATTCGCGCGGCGCTCCCCTCGGGGCGCGGGGAGAGCGGCAGCTCAGGCCGTTGTGATGTCCACTCCCATCAACCGGAAGACGGGTTCCATGAGCTTAGCCCCGGCCTTCCGGTGTTCCTTGATCGCCTCCTGGAAACGATACCAATGCGTGTCCTCCTTGGAAATGGCTCGTTTCCAGTAATACCGGTCCTCGAACAGGGTCAACTTGGCCCTGAATCCCTCGTGGGAATCCTTGAGGCCGCGGACGTCGATGTCCACGGCGTCCTCGAGCCAGTCCCGCTCGGTGAAGATGCTCGGGTCCAGCTTGTCCCGGAAACGCTCCAGACGTTCCTCCCTGAAGCGAAGCTCATCCCCGCCGTACTTCTCCCCGAAGATGTGGCGCAGCTCCCGCTCCAAGCGGCTCCAGCCGTGGGAGTTGTCCTTTCTGCCCAGCCCGCGCCGGTGGGCGCAATATTTCAGAAAGAGCGCCCGGGCCGCGTCGATGAAGCGCTCCGTGTTGTCCACCTCCGGCTCCGGAAGGCGATGGTCCCGCCAGGTGTGGCCGATCCAGTCCGGCCGGTGCCCAGCCTCGGCGTGCCCGATTTCCGGCTGCAGCAGATCGAATCCCATGCTGTTGAAGGCGTCGTGCCAGCCCACGAAATTCTGGTGGGCCCAGGTGTCCGCGAAGGCGTGGGTAGCCGCGCCGATCCGGTAAAGCCGAATGTCAGGCGGGGCCTTGCAGGCCAGATCCAGGAGCTTGTTCGCCGCGTCGCTGTCTGGGGTGGTGTTCAATACGTGCATCTTACCGTCGGTGCGCCTGGCGGACTCCGCTTCCGGGTCCCCGGGCAGGAAATGGAACAGGGGGTAGATCCGCATGAGCTCGCTCTGGGGCCGGAGAATATCCACTGTCTGGCTGATCGCGTTTTGGTACACGCGCTCGGGATGGTCCGGATCCCGAACCTTCAGGGCAGCGGTGTTCTCGTCCACGAATTGGCTGGAGCGGGCGATGATCTCCGCGTCCCGCTCCCGGAATCCGGCCCGCAAGGCGATGAGCCCGGTGGCGAAGTAGTGGAACTCCCGGTCCATGCCAGTAATCCCCTCTCAATTGCGCGTTGTCCTCGCCGAAGTGTTCAATCTGTCCGACAATACGGAAGAAACCGGCTCAGAACAAGATGAAGATAAGTGCGCTCTGAGGCGCAGAGACGCGGCGCGAAGAATTCCAGAAAATTCGTCGTGGATTCGTTTGGGATTCTGGGCTTTCAGAAGGGCTCATGGCGTTTGGTCAGACAAGATGCGAACCGCCCGCTCCCTCCGGTCGCTCGACATACGGGACATTCCCCGCGGCGGACC
>CAYNCR010000302.1:0-3415 GCA_964395575.1 uncultured Desulfohalobiaceae bacterium | reverse complement strand
AGCTCGAGGAGTTCAGCGGCAATCTGTTGCGGGCAAGCGTGGATCTGGCCAAGGACTGGCGCACGGACAAGTACTTGCGCCGCCTTGAGGCCATGCTCCTGGTGGCCGACGCGCGCACCATGCTCCTCATCGGGGGTACCGGCGACGTGATCGAGCCGGACGACGGAATCCTGGGCATCGGTTCCGGTGGCCCCTTCGCGCAGGCCGCGGCGAAGGCCCTGGTCCGGCACAGCGACCTGTCCGCCAGGGAAATCGCCACGCGCTCCATGGAGATTGCCGGAGAGATCTGCGTGTTCACCAACGATAATATCATTGTGGAGACCCTGGACTCGGAGTCGGGCGAGGCCTGATCGAGAGATCGAGGGTGGCTGAGCCGCGGGGGTGCGGGGACAGCTGAATGTGCCCATCCCCGGCAGGCCAGCCTTTGGAATGGAGCTTGGGCTTCGATGCTCCGTGCCCACGGGCAATTAACCGAGAAAACCTCTCGCGAGAGGAGGAAAGAATTGATGGATGCGGCACTTACCCCGCGCGCGATCGTCAATGAGCTGGACAAGTTCATCATCGGCCAGATGGACGCCAAGCGGATGGTGTCCGTGGCCCTGCGTAACCGCTGGCGCCGCAGGCAGCTCGACCCGGAGCTCCGGGAGGAGGTTGCGCCCAAGAATATCATCATGATCGGCCCCACGGGCGTGGGCAAGACGGAAGTGGCACGCCGTTTGGCCAAGCTGGCCGGATCGCCTTTTTCCAAGGTGGAGGCCTCCAAGTTCACCGAGATCGGCTATGTGGGCCGGGATGTGGAATCCATGATCCGCGATCTCATGGAGATCGGGGTGAATATGGTGACCCAGGAGGAGCGGGAGAACGTCCAGGACAAGGCCAAGGAAATGGCGGAGGAATCCCTGCTCGATCTGTTGCTCCCAACCTCCAAGTCCAAGCGCAAGGATGACGTCCAGCAGCAGGAGGGGAGTACGACGTCCGAGACGGGATCCGATGAGGGCTCCCAAGGCGAGCGGTACCTGTCTACCCGGGAGAAGTTCCGGCAGATGTGGCGTGACGGCAAGCTGGACGATCGCTACGTGGAGCTCGAGGTGGAGGGCTCAGGCTCGCAGGTCGGGGTCATGTCCATGCCCGGCATGGGGGACATGGAGAACCAGATGCAGGACATGTTCAGCAAGATGTTCCCCAAGAAGAAGAAAAATCGGAAGATGCGCGTTCCCGAGGCCTTCGAGTACCTGGTTCAGCAGGAGAGCGACCGGCTCATCGACCAGGACAAGGTGATAGAGATGGCCAAGGAGCGGGTGGAGCAGAGCGGGATCATCTTCATCGACGAGCTGGACAAGGTCTGCAGCAAGCAGGACGGGGGCCAGCAGTCGGATGTCTCCCGCGAGGGCGTGCAGCGCGACCTTCTGCCCGTGGTTGAAGGGTGCGTGGTCAACACCAAATACGGCATGATCCGCACGGATCACATCCTCTTCATCGCCTCCGGTGCCTTCCACTACAGTAAGCCCTCGGACCTCGTGCCCGAGCTGCAGGGGCGCTTTCCCCTCCGCGTGGAGCTCTCCGCGCTGAGCCAGCAGGAGTTCTATCGCATCCTGACCGAGCCGCAGAACGCCCTGACCAAACAGTACGAGGCCATGCTCGCCACAGAGGGCATAGAGCTCACATTTACCGAGGACGGGCTCCAGGAAATGGCCCGTTTCACTCAGAAGATCAACGAGGAAACGGAGAACATCGGGGCGAGGCGCCTGTACACCCTCATGGAGCGGGTCCTGCACGAGCTCTCCTACGAGGCCCCGGATATGGAGCAGGGCAAGGTCTCAGTGGACGCCGATTACGTCCGGGAGAAGCTCCGGGATGTGCAGGAGGATCGCGACCTCACCCGCTATATTCTGTAGGGGGGTTGTGTTTGGACGAAATCCAAGGGGTGTGTTTGGACGAAATCTTGCCCATCTCCTTCGTCGCTGCAAGATTTTGAAATCCTCATGTATTTCCCATACACTCCGGTTTCAAAATCTTTGGCTCCTCGGATCTGGACAAGCCTTCGTCCAAACAAAGCCTGCAGGCTTGGCAAACTTGAAATGGATGGATTTTCGACCCCAAGTGCAAGTCACCAATTTATTATCGTTCCCACGCAGAGCGTGGGAACGCGCTTTGACCGCTCCCGCGGTCATTCTGGGCTCGGAGCGTCCCTGACATGTCCCCACACAGAGCGTGGGGACAATAACGGAAACTGCAGTTTAAACAGATAGTAGATGAATGGATTCCTGCCCACTCGATACCGGATCAGTCACGGATTACGAATAACGAATAACGGATAACAGATAACGCATCACGATAGTTCCCGCTCCATGTTCCCGCCCAGGATCAGGGCCTGTTCATCCTCGCTCAGTCCTGACGCCTCCAGGAGCTTGTAGTAGCGCCGCGGGGGCAGAAGGGGATAGTCCGTGCCCAGGATGAATTTTTCAGTCCCCGCTGCCCGGCACATGGCCGTTAAACCCTCCGGCTTGAACAGAAAGGGCAGGGCCGCGATATCGAAGAGGCAGTTCGCCAGCACTTCCTCCACCTCTTTTTTCATCAGGGCGTAGAAGGGAAGCCCCCCGCCCGCGTGGGCCAGGACCCAACGTGTGCCTGGCCGCTCGCGGAGTAGTGCGTAGATCTGGCCCAGGTGCATGGGGCTCTTGCCGGGATAGCTGTGTCCCACAGGCTCGTTGGTGTGGACCAGGAGAAAGCGGTCCGCCTCCTCGCAGACAGCGGCCGCGAGGGCTACCTCTGCGCGGGCGGTCTCGTCCAGTCCCCGGCTGTAGTAGGCGAGCTCTCCAACGCCTCGGGCGCCCAGATCGAAACAGCGCCGGATCTCTGCTTCGGTCTCTGCATGGCCGGGATGGAGGCAGCAGAAAGGGATAAGGCGGTCCGGATAGCGTTCGGCTGCCTCCAGGACATAATCGTTGTTCAGCTTGAAGTTGACCTCCTTGCGCCAGGGGAACCCGAAGACCACAGCCCGGTCCACGCCCTGTTCATCCATGGTCGCAACAAGGTCCTCAGCTCCGATGAGCTCGGCCCCGGGATCGGAGTAGATGCCGGAGAACTCGGGCTCGCCCTCCAGAAAGGGCTGCCGGTCCCGCCTCACCTGCGGGGGGCAGATGTGCACGTGGGCGTCGATCACCATACGGACTTGACCCTCCAGATAATATCCTTTATCCGTCGAATTTCCTCTGCCAATCTACCCGGAATGCGAGATGAATACAACTCTCATTAGCGGTCGACACGGACACAACCAAGCAATTCTCCGATAAATCAGCACATTGAACGTATCTTCATATAACCCTCAGTCCTGGGCGAACCCGGGCACAACGAAACATGAAAATGCCGCGAGGCGAAGGCGGGTGGACGCTGAAGCGCGGGTTTCATCCCGGGT
>CAYNCR010000301.1:0-3426 GCA_964395575.1 uncultured Desulfohalobiaceae bacterium | reverse complement strand
GCCGTGGTGTATTATGAACCCCGCGCTTCAGCGCTCCACCCGCTGTTGCCTCGCGAGTAACTCCCCGATAAATCAACAAGTTAAGCGCATTCTCATACAAAAAAAGACACCGAGGGGGACAGATTGCGAACCTACTCCATCAATGAACTCAAATCCGAGGATATCCGCCGCCTCAAGGACTCCCTGGCGCAACAGGGCCACAGCGCACCCATCGAGGACATCTACTGGTTCGATGTGCCGCAGGAGCTGCTGTCGGAGACGCAACAGGAGCACGCCGGGGAGTGCGGGCCCTATGTCTTCCCCCTGGAAACAGGCGATACCTGGGTCATGCTGGAGCTTTTGATCCGGCCCCGCAACGCGATGCACTGCAGCTGCATCGCCTACGCGGACGAGTGGCAACGATCCCACGTTATCCAGCGCCTGGAAGCCATCCTCGAAGAGCTGGAAATCCCGAGCTGATCAGTTCACGGCGCAAATGCCGAGTTTGCCCCTTTATGCCCTTCCCGAACACCCTTCAAGAGCTGCCCCCAGAATGGGCCCATATCTGTCTGGGTGTGGAACGTTTCCTGCTCCGGGAGCTGAAGCTGCGCACACAGGGCCGCACCGCCCTTCTCGCGCTGTCCGGGGGAGCGGATTCCACCGCCCTGCTGGCTCTCTTCCGCATCCTGGCCCCCAGAATGGGACTGGCTTTGCGGGCGGCCCACCTGGATCACGGCATTCGTCCAGAAGGCCGCCATGAGGCCGCGGATCTGCGGAATACGTGCGCGAAATGCGGCGTTCCCCTTTCCAGCGGCAGGAGCTCCGTCCCGCGCTATGCAAAGCGCACCGGGCGCGGCACTGAGGAGGCGGGGAGGGTCCTGCGCTATCGCTTCCTTGCGGGCGCTGCCAGGGCCTTTGGGGCGGAATACATTTTCACCGCCCACCACCTCAACGACCTGGCTGAAGACCTCCTGCTCCGGATGACCCGCGGCAGCGGCTGGCCCGAGCTCTGCGGAATGCGGGCGTACAACCCGGAATCCGGCATCGTGCGGCCCCTTCTCCAGGTCCCCAAGGACAACCTCACCGGGTTTCTGCGGCACCTGGAGATCCCCTGGCACGAAGACAGTTCCAATCTGGATCAGCGCTATACGCGCAACCGCATCCGCAGCCGCATGCTCCCCCTCGTGCTGGAGGAAAACCCCCGCTTTCTCCAGCACGTGCTTCGCCTCTGGAGGCTGGGCACACTGGACCGCGAGGACCTGGAAGCCCGTCTCGACGAGCTTCGTCGCAGCGAAAGCCTGCCTGAGCCCGACACCATCCACCTCCCCAACTCCGAGCTGGCCCGGATTTCAGAGAGCCTCAGGCTCCGCTGGCTCAAGGACGCCCTGGCCAGGCTGGGTCAGGGTCAGGCCCTGGCGGAGAACCTCTTTCAGCTGGAGCGAGCCAGGCGGGAAAACAACCTGGGGGCGCAGGTGCAGTTCCCCGGAGACAAACGGGCCCGGATCCACAGGGAGGGAATCACCCTTTTCCGGGAACAGCGCGGGAGT
Source organism: uncultured Desulfohalobiaceae bacterium (assembly GCA_964395575.1). Lineage (GTDB taxonomy): Bacteria > Desulfobacterota > Desulfovibrionia > Desulfovibrionales > Desulfothermaceae > JAIPDU01. The sequence continues at coordinate 1,900 of CAYNCR010000301.1, read as the reverse complement.
GGATAGCGCTTCTCGCGGCACCTGCCCTCGCTCCCGAACTCCCTGGGCCTTCTCAAAAGCCCCGGAGCAACACCAGGGCGACCGCCGTCACCCCGAGCCCGGCCAGAACAGCCCTGCTCGGCCGCTCCCTGTAGAACAGGGCGGAGAGCCCCACCGCAACCACGAAGTGCATCCCGTTGATGGAGGCCACCACAGCCAGCGGCCCCAGGGCCAGGGCCTTGAGATAGCAATAGAAGCCCGCCAGATTGAGCAGCCCGATCCCCACGCCCAGCCAGACCGCGGCGGCAGGCCTTCTTCCCGCCCCCTCCCCTTCAGCCGGGGACACGGAATGGGCAAACCAGGAAAAGAGGGTGGAACAGGCGTAGGACAGGGCGATAAAGGCCATGAGATTGCCCATCTCCGCACCGAGCTTGCTGGATATGGAAGCCGCCGCCCCGGCCACCATGGCCAGCCCCACCTGGGCCCATCCCTTGGCCCGGCCGGAGCCTGCTGCCTGCGAAGCCCCCTCCCTCGGCCCGGAGAACAGGACGAAGGCCAGGACCGAGAGGCCCACCCCGAGCCATTGGGCGGGGCTGAGATGCTCCGAGAGCACCAGGGTGGAAAAGAGAAGCACCAGGACGATGTTGAGCCGAATCACCGGAAAGACGATCGCCGCCTGGAGGTAGCGGAGGGAGCTGATATGGGCCAGGGTAGCGCTCACGAAACTCGCGCTGTTCACCAGGGCGAACAGGCCGAACCAGGCGGGGCTTGTCAGGGGGGCGGGGCTTAGGCTATAGAGGAAGCCGCTCAAAAGGGCCACGGTGAGCATGAAGGAGAGAGTGGTCCGCGAGGGGCTCAGGCCGTGGGATGCGGCGACCTTGTACAGGAAGCGCTGCGTTCCGATCAAAAAGAAAGCGAGCAGGGCGAAGAAATACCAGCTCATGAAGCGACCGACTCCTCTCCCCTTTTTGCCGCATCCCTTGCGATGACAGCTTCATTTCCGGCGCTCGAGGCACATCTCTGCCTATTGAGCGAGCACTCTCTGCACACCTTTTCCAGTATCCCTACAACCATCATTTCCGGGCCGACCGGGTACAACCCAACATGAAAATGGTGCGCGGGGAGTCGGGGATTGCGCTGATGCCTGTGTTTCATCCCGGTGTCCAGTGCAGGGAAGGGCTCACGCTAAGCGACTCATGCTCGCGAGACACCGGTTGTTCTCCACGAACCCGCGGCATCGCGAACCTTACGGTCGCTGCCGGCAAGATCCCCATATCGCGAGCTACAAGGGCTCGCACGTTTATGAAACACGGCTTCAGCGCACATCCTCGGCTTCCCGCGCTGTATCTCCATATAATTCAAGCTATTGGAAACATTTACATACAAAAAAATCAAAGGACCAAAAGCATGAAAACAGCGATATTCGGACCTCCCGGCACCGGCAAGACGGAGCTCTTCCACGCCCTGGGCCGCACCGGCGTGGCCCGCTCGGGGCAGGCCATGGTCAAGGTTCCGGAACCCAGGCTGGAAAGCCTGGCCGAGGTCTTCCAGCCCAAAAAGAAGACGCCCACGGAGATCGAATACGTGGACATCCCCGGAGGGACCGGCAAGAAGGAGGGCTTGGGCCAGCGCGTCATGAGCGAGATCCGCCCCTGCGACTGCCTCCTGGCCGTCCTGGACGGGTTCTCCGGCTTTTTCGATCCTCGAGAGCAATGGCGGGAGGTGGAGACCGAGCTGGTCATCTCCGACCTGGCTGTTGCGGAAAAGCGACTGGAGCGGGTGCGGGTGGACAAGCACAAGGGCAAGGACCTGGTCGACCCGGAAGAGGAAGAACTCCTGCAGCGGGTGGTGAGCCACCTGGAGGGGGAGGAGCCGCTGCGCACCGATCCAGCCCTCGCCGATGCGCCCAAGCTGCGCGGAT
>CAYNCR010000300.1:2538-3437 GCA_964395575.1 uncultured Desulfohalobiaceae bacterium | reverse complement strand
ATGTCGAGCGACCAGAGGGAGCGGGCGGTTCACACTCTGTCATCTGGAGATGGGCAACTTCAAAAGATCACACCCTCTGCACCCCCTCAGTGACCTCTGTGCCCTCTGTGGTTAAGTGCCTTGCCCCGGAATGGTCGCGCTATGCCGAGCCGTTTTTCTGGCAGAGGGCGGCCAGGAAGCGCTCCACTTGGCCCATGCTCTCTTCCCAGGAGGGATGCCGCAGGAAGGCCTCCCTGGTGGCGAGCCCCATCTCTTGGAGGCGTTCCCTGTCCCCCGCCAGCTCCCGGACCCGGTTGGCGGGTCCGCTCGAGTCCCCCGGCTGGAAGAGGAAGCCGGTCTCCCCGTGGCGGACGATCTCCTCAGCCCCGCATCCCCGCCTGGCCAGCACGGGCAGGCCCGAGGCCATGGCCTCGAGGAAGACGATGCCGTATCCCTCGTAGGCACAGGGCATATACAGGGCGTGGCTCTCCCGGTAGAGACGGCGGAGCTGTTCATCCGAGACCCTTCCCAGAAGCTGCACCCGGCTCGACAGGCCCCGGGCTCGAATGAACCGGCGCACCTCCCGGGTGTAGTCAGGATCGCCCCGAATGTCCCCCGCCACGTGGAGCTCCCAGGCAATGTCCCTGATCTGCGCCAGGGAGCGCAAAGCTGGGATGAGCCCCTTTCGGGCGCTGACATTGCCCACGAAAAGGAGCTTCAGAGGGCCGGATTCCCTGCTGCGGCGAAAGATCTGCTCCGGAGTCACCTCGGGACCGATGTGGTCCGCCCCGGGCGGGGCCAGCACATGCTCCGGGAGCCCGGAGAGCAGGTGCCGACAGCACTGCTCGGCGTGGCTGCTGGCCAGAACCAGGGCGTCCGCGGTCCGCAGATACCGCCTTTCCACCAGACGCCGCAGCGGG
>CAYNCR010000300.1:1345-2528 GCA_964395575.1 uncultured Desulfohalobiaceae bacterium | reverse complement strand
ACTGGGCGCCGGAGTCTTTTCCGGATGCCGGGATTGGCCGCGAAGAGCGTCGCATGGGCCAGCTCGTCCTGGAGCAGGAGGTCGTACCCGCCACTGGCCAGGCGGCGCGGCAGGCGGGGATCCAAGTTTGCCGGCAGGCTCCCGGGATAGGAGCGCAGGGGGAGGCTCTCCACATCCACCTGGTGGCCTCGCTGCCGCAGATAGGCCACCAGATGGCGGTCGTAGAGGCAGCCCCCGCTAACCGCGTCCAGGGAGCCGGGGATCAGGAGGCAGATGCGCATCAGCGCCCTTCCGTGTAACCGGCGAAGGCCTCCTCGGATTCCCAGATGCGGACCGTGACGCGCTCCAGCGCGGGCGCGTCCAGGGCGCGCCACAGCTCGTCGCACCAGGCGCGGCAGAAGCGCTCCAGGCTGGGATTGACCCCGGAGAACTCGGGCAGGTCGTTGAGGGTCCTGTTCTCGAAACGCGCCGCGATCCGGTCCATGGCCGCCTGCAGTGCGTCGATGTCCGTCAGGAAGCCGTATCCGTCGAGCCCGTTCCCCACCAGAACCGCCTCCACCCTGTAGCTGTGGGGGTGGAGCTCGTTCTCCTCCCCGAAATCCCCGCCGATCATGGAGTGATAGCTCACGATCTCCTTGCGCAGTCCCACCTCGTACATCCTCTCCTTCCTTTCCGTAAGAAATGTTTGCGCGCCACGGCGCAGCGACGCAGCGTAAGATTTTATAAGAGCGTCTTTACGTCGCGTCGTCGCGCCGTCGCGGGAGACCATCTTTGTGTCCTGTGGTGAGAAAAATCATCGCCTCTATTCGGTTTACCCAGTATAGTCCAGAATGGCGAGAATGTGGTGCTCCGGGTCCCCGTCCAGGGCCTGGTACGCCTCTGCGGCGCGGCTGAAGGGAACCCGGAGGGTCACCAGCCGCTCCAGGTCCAGGCGGGCCAGGTGCCGCCAGGTGATCTCCGTGCGGCGCCGCCGGTCCATGCGGGAGGCGATATCCGGGGGGAGAGTGCTCACCTGGCTGCTGATCAGCTGCAGCCGCTCGCGGTGGAACCGGCCCCCCAGATCCAGGTTCGCTTTCTTGCTGCCGTACCAGGAGCCGACAACGATGCGTCCGGCGAACCGGGTCATAGTGATGGCGCTGTCCAGCCCCCGGGGATCGCCTGATAGCTCAAGGATCAGGTCGAA
>CAYNCR010000300.1:0-1335 GCA_964395575.1 uncultured Desulfohalobiaceae bacterium | reverse complement strand
AGATCCCTGCGGGACTGGCGTCCCTCCAGGGCCCGCAGACGGCCCAGGGGGAACATGGCGAGCAGGGCCGCGGTGACCAGCCCCACCGGGCCCTGGCCGATCAGGGCCACGTCCTCGCCCAGCAGGGGACGGGCGTCCCAGACCAGGGTCACAGCGGTCTCCATCAGGGGATACAGCGCGGCCCGGGAGGAATCCATGCCCTCTGGCACGGGAAGGATATGCTCCAGATCAGCCACGGATGCGGTCTGGTGCGGCTGGAAGGAGAACACACGCTGTCCGAGCCAGGCCTGGTCCACGTCCGGCCCGACCCGGCTCACGCGGCCCACGCTGCTGTATCCGTATTTGAGGGGAAAGCCGAGGTCGCCCTGCAGGGAGGCGATGCTTTTGTCCGCGCTCATGTCTTGCGGCGCCGCTCCGGTGTACACCAGGAGCTCGCTTCCCGGGCTGATGGCGGAGACGATGGTCTCCACCTGCACCTGTCCGGGGCCGGGCTCGGGAAGAGTCTCCTCCCGGATCTCCGTGCTGCGGGGCTCCAGAAAATACAGGGCCTTTCGCAGGCTCATGCTTCCCTCTCCAGCCTGTTGCAAAAGTCCGTTTCAGACAGGGCGTTCAAAAATTTCAAGTGCAAGGCGCGAAAAAAGTTCAAGGTCGTAGTGTAGTGAGCCCTACATGAGAGTTTGAATTTTTTGAAGCAACGCAGCAATTGAAAGATTTTCAACGCCCTGTCCGGTTCAGGCGGCCCATGAGCACAAGATCACTGCCCAGGACGGTGCAGCAGGCTCCCTCCAGTTGGGGGAGGCCGGGGAGGCCTCCGCGCTGGCGGCCCATGGAGGGAACCCCGCCCACGAAGACCGGGGAGACGGTGATCACCGCCAGATGGGCCAGATCGGTTTGCAAAAAGCTGGTGATCACCCGCGAGCCCCCTTCCACCATGAGGGTGGAGATGCCGTTGGCGTAGAGGTTGGCGAGGCTCTCCCGGAGGCTGACCCGCTGCCGTTCGTCCGGGGATACGCGCTGAACTGCAGCGCCGCGCTCACGCAGGGCCGCCTTGCGCTCGTCCGAGTCGTCGCTGCAGGTCATGATCCAGGGGCGGGTGTGGTTCTCGGCGATCAGACGGCAGGAGAGGGGAGTGCGCAGCCTGCTGTCCAGCACCACAGGCTGGGGATCGCTTCCCTCGACCCCGCGCGCGGTGAGCCTGGGGTCGTCCGCCAGGACCGTGCGGATGCCGGCCATGATGCCCTGGTGGGAGGCGCGCAGGCGGTGGGTCATGTGCATGGACTCATCGCCGCTCAGGGCCATGGGGTGCATGGGATACCTGGCCAGACTGCCGTCCAG
>CAYNCR010000299.1:0-3460 GCA_964395575.1 uncultured Desulfohalobiaceae bacterium | reverse complement strand
GTCCGCCCGGGAATGATGTTTGTATGAGACAAAAAAACGATTAGCTCCATTCTAGTATTTTGACAGTTCGGGCAAAAGGAACCAGGAAAAAAGGCTCACGATTGAGTGCACGGGCTGGTGAGGGAGAACCATGAGCTTGACCGATGCCTCCAGGGTCAAGGCCCGGCTGCAGGAGCACATCGGCTTCCTGGTTCGTGTTGTCGGCGAGCGGAGCTTTCGCCTGCCGCGAAACCTGGAGCGAGCAGGGGCCTATGTGGGGGAGGTGTTCCGCGACTCGGGCCTGACCGTCCACAGGGAGGGCTATCCCTGCGGAAACCTGCAGACGGCCAACTGGGTCGCCCGGCTGGAGGGAAGCGCCCCGGAAAGACGGCATTTCCTTCTCGGGGCCCACTACGACACCGTGACCGGATGTCCGGGTGCGGACGACAATGCCAGCGCCGTGGCGGTGCTTCTGGAAACCGCAAGGTGGCTCAGCGATGTTCCGGGGCTGGAGGATACGGTAAGCTTCGTCGCCTTTGCCCTGGAGGAGCCGCCGTTTTTCGGGACCCGCTCCATGGGCAGCAGGGTGCACGCCGAGCGCCTCAGGAGGTGCGGGGAGCGGCTGGACGGCATGCTCTGTCTGGAGATGGTGGGCTACACCTGCGGCGTGCCCGGCTGCCAGGGCTATCCCCCGCTGGTCAAGCCCCTGCTCGGTTCCCGGGCCCGCGATGTGGGCGACTACATCGCCATAGTGGGCAGCACGGAATCAGCCGGCCTGAGCCGCGAGGTGGCGCGGGCCTTCCGCAGCAACCCGGACCTGCCTGTGCTCAAGCTCAACATTCCCTTCCGGGGCCGCCTCATTCCCCAGGTGCGCCAAAGCGATCACTCCGCCTTCTGGGACCTGGGATACAGCGCGGTGATGATCACGGACACGGCGTACTACCGCAATCCCCACTATCACAGGGCCACGGACGGCATGGAGACACTGGACTTCGACTTCATGGCTTGCCTGGTGGAGAGCCTGGTCCGCTTTTTTTCCGGGTATGGCCGGGAGGAGCCCAACCCGTAAGGCCGGAAGGAGCTTCCGCCGCTCGGGTCCAGGGCCATTCAAGGGAAACCTCTCTCTCACTCTTCCTGCAGGGAGATGAGCACCTTGCCCTGGACCTCCCCCCTCTCCACGCGGTCATAGGCCTCCCTTGCCCGGGACAGGGGGACTATCTCCTCGATTACCGGGGTTATCCGCCTTTCCGCAAGCAGATCGAACAGCGTGTTCAAGTCGCGGGAGAAAAGATCCGGATGCTTTCGGCGCATGGCTCCTATGGAATAAAAGGTTGTGGAGCGGTTGTTGGGCAGGATATTCCACAGCTTGAGCCTGAGCAGGTACAGCGGAGCTGAGCCCCCGTAGCCCAGCACGGATCGATAGAACCCGTACGCCACGAGGACGCCTCCGCGCCTCAGGACCCGGAAGGAGCGCTTGAGGGTCTCTCCGCCGATGGGATCGAAAACCGCATCCGGGCCGTCCCCGGTCATGGTCCGGATCCGTTCGGCGAAGTCCTCATTGTGGTAGTCGATGGGCACCGCTCCCTGTTCGGTGACCAGATCCTGCTTGGCTGGGGAGGCGGTCCCGTAGATTTCGAGACCCAGGAGCCCGCCCAGCTGAATCAGGGCCGTGCCCACCGCTCCGCCAGCGCCGTGGACCAGGATGCGCTGGCCCGCCTTCAATCCGGCAACCCTGTGGATCAATTGATACGCGGTCACATAGGAGAGCACCAGGCTCACGGCTTCCGCAGTATCCAGATCTTGGGGGACAGGAATCAGGTCATCCGCGGTCAAGCAGATGTATTGCGAGCAGGCCCCGATAACGGGCATCCCGGCGACCCGTTCCCCCTGCTTGAACCGCGCGACCCCCTCGCCGACTTGATCCACCTCGCCGATCATGTCGTAACCGGGGGAAAAGGGGGGCTTTTCCCTGACCTCGGGGTACTTGCCCTTGCGGATCATGATGTCCGTGAACGAGGCGCTGGTCATGGACACCCTGACCCTGACCTCGCCGCGCTCCGGCTCGGGCAGGGTTTCCTCCTCGACGATCTCCAAAACTTCAGGTCCACCGAATGCGGAAAAGACAAGGCGTTTGTAGCCCATTTCCCCTCTCCAGGGCGTTATTGGTGGAAAGTGACCCGAATTGAATGCGGACTCGTAATGGGGATTAAGGTATCATGGTCAGATAATCGTATCATAAAGAAGCCAGCTTATGGATCAACATACTGCCACACCATTCAAAAAAAGTCCCGGGCGGGATTTTTTGGGGGCAATCACAAGCTTCATCATTATTCTGTTCCTGGTTGGCCTGGCCGCCTCCTTCGGGGCTCTGTTCATGCCCGGTCCCTGGTACGAGTCGTTGAACAAGCCGGCATTCACCCCACCGGGCTGGATATTTCCCCCGGTCTGGACGGCGCTGTATCTGATGATCGCGGTGGCGGGCTGGCTGGTCTGGAGGAACGGTGCGGGCTCGATGCATCCCGCGGTGATTGCCTGGGGAAGCCAGCTGGTTCTGAACGCCCTGTGGTCCTGGATATTCTTTGGATTGGAAAATGCGGGGCTGGCCCTGCTCGACATTCTGGTCCTCCTCATTCTGATCCTGGCCTTTGTGCGGTACGCTTTCCCGGTGTCCCGGAGCGCAGCCCTGTTCTTCGTGCCGTATGCCCTGTGGGTCGGATTCGCCGCTTATCTGAACCTGGGCATCGTGGTGCTCAATTGAGCGGAGCAATCCAGAGTCGGGGCTTCATGAGGCCAAATGCCCCGTGTCGGCTTACGGTTCAGCAAAGTGGTGAATAGTTACTGATCGTTACTCGATAATGAACATAACCAGGAGACAGCTTTTAGCCGGTATACCCGGAGGATGCGCTGCGCTGCTCGCAGCAGACGCATTGATTGAGCCCTTTATGATCGAGCAGACCTTTCTGGACAAGAGCGACCTTTCCCTGGGCAGGAGAATCATCCATTTCAGCGACTTGCATTTCCAGGGAAATCTGGAGCACGGAAGAAAGATCGTGGAGCTCATTAATAGCAAGGAGCCGGATTGGGTGTTCTTTACCGGGGATCTGCTCGAGCATGGAAGCAGGCGCTATCTGGAGCAGGCCCTCGGGCTGCTCCAGGAGCTTCATGCACCCTGTTACAGTGTTCTGGGAAATCACGATCCCTCGGACAGCAAGGCCCTGGAGCTGTACGACCGGGCTCTGGCCGCCACTGGAGGCAGACTCCTGCACAATGAAAGACTGGATATGGGCAGCTTTGTGCTCCACGGCGTGAGCTCGGCGAGGCCTTTTCCGGAAAAGGAGGCCAAGAAAAAGATCCTTCTCTGTCACTATCCGGCCGTGGCCCACAGCGAAGTGGAGCAGAAGTACGATCTCATCCTCTGCGGCCATTCCCATGGAGGGCAAGTGCGGCTGCCCTTTTTCGGGGCCCTGATTGTGCCCCGGGG
>CAYNCR010000298.1:0-3460 GCA_964395575.1 uncultured Desulfohalobiaceae bacterium | reverse complement strand
AGTTGACAAAAGGGCGTCTGATTGACTTGGCTTCACAAATAGGTGCCGGATTCAAGCTTTCACGTAGGCATCCTACTGTTCAAGCTTGCACTTTTTTCGCGCCTTGCACTTGAAATTTTTTAAACGCCCTGCTTGATAAGTTTCTTGTCAAGCTTTTCAGGAATGAACCGCAGGGAATAACGCACTCGAAACAAAATATGAATCTATCCGACAAATAAGGAGGACAATATATGGATCTGAATAAATTCACCCAGAAAGCGCAGGAGGCGATTTCCGAAGCGCAGAACATCGCCATACGCTGGAGCCATCAGCAGATTGATGCGGAGCACGTGGCCCTGGCCCTGCTGGAGCAGGAGCAGGGCCTGATCCCCCGCATCCTGGAGCGCGGCGGCTTGGACGTTTCCGCGTACAAGCAGGCCGTGCAGCAGGAGCTGAAGAAAATGCCCCAAGTGAGCGGACCCGGGGCCCAGCAGGGTCAGATCTATATCACTCAGCGGCTGCAGAGCGTCCTGGTTCGGGCCCAGGACAAGGCCAAGCAGATGCAGGACGAGTACGTCAGCGTGGAGCACGTGTACCTGGCCCTGCTGGAAGAGTCTTCCTCCACCGGCATCGGTCGCGTGAACAAGCAGTTCCAGCTCGACGCGAACCGGGTCATGAACCTCTTGAGCCAGGTGCGCGGCAGCCAGCGAGTCACCTCCTCCGACCCGGAGGGCACGTACGAGGCTCTGGAGAAGTACGGCCGCGATCTGGTGCAGGAGGCCAAGGAGGGCAAGCTGGACCCGGTGATCGGCCGGGACGCGGAGATCAGGCGCTGCATTCGCATTCTGAGCCGCCGGACCAAGAACAATCCGGTCCTCATCGGCGAGGCCGGCGTGGGCAAAACGGCCATTGCCGAGGGTTTGGCCCAGGGCATCGTCAAGCAGGACGTGCCCGAGGGCCTCAAGGACAAGACCATCTTCGCCCTGGACATGGGCTCCCTCATCGCCGGGGCCAAGTACCGAGGCGAGTTCGAGGAGCGGCTCAAGGCGGTGCTCAAGGAGATCCAGGACTCCGAGGGCCGAGTGCTCATGTTCATCGACGAGATGCACACCATCGTCGGCGCGGGCAAGACCGAGGGCTCCATGGACGCGGGCAACCTCTTGAAGCCCATGCTCGCCCGCGGCGAGCTCCACTGCATCGGGGCCACGACCCTGGACGAGTACCGCAAGAACATCGAGAAGGACCCGGCCCTGGAGCGCCGCTTCCAGCCGGTCATGCTCGACGAGCCGAGCCTGGAGGATGCCATCTCCATCCTGCGCGGCCTGCGGGAGCGCTTCGAGGTGCACCACGGCGTGCGCATCACGGACAGCGCCCTGGTCACCGCGGCCAAGCTCTCGCAGCGGTATATCACGGACCGCTATCTCCCGGACAAGGCCATCGACCTCATCGACGAGGCCGGGGCCATGATCCGGAGCGAAATCGACTCCCTGCCCACTGAGCTGGACGAGATCAACCGGCGCATCATGCAGCTGGAGATCGAGAGGGAGGCCCTCAGGCGGGAGAGCGACTCCGCCTCCAAGGAGCGGCTGGAGAGCCTGGAGAAGGAGCTCGCCAACGCCAAGGAGGAGCAGTCCCGCCTCATGGCTCAGTGGGAGAAGGAGAAGAGCGTTATCAAGAACGTGCAGCAGCTCAAGGAGGAGATCGAGAAGACCAAGCACCAGATCGAGGAGGCGGAGCGCAACTACGACCTGAACAAGGCCGCCGAGCTCAAGTACGGCAAGCTCCGCGAGCTCCAGCAGCAGCTCGAGGAAAAGGAGAAGGCCCAGGACGAGGAGCAGGAAAAGGAAGAACCCCAGCTCCTGAAGGAGGAAGTGGGCGCCGACGACGTGGCCGAGATTATCTCCCGCTGGACCGGCATCCCGCTGAACCGCCTGCTCGAGGGCGAGAAGCAGAAGCTCTTGAAGATGCCCGAGATCCTGCACAAGCGGGTCGTGGGCCAGGACGAGGCCGTGGAGGCCGTCTCCGACGCGGTGCTCCGCGCCCGCGCCGGAATGAAGGATCCGCAGCGGCCCGTCGGCTCCTTCCTCTTCCTCGGTCCCACCGGCGTGGGCAAGACCGAGCTGTGCAAGACCCTGGCCGAGGCCCTGTTCGACACCGAAGAGAACATGCTCCGGCTGGACATGTCCGAGTACATGGAGAAGCACACGGTCTCCCGCCTGATCGGGGCACCTCCCGGATACGTGGGGTACGAGGAGGCGGGTCAGCTGACCGAGGCCGTGCGGCGCAAGCCGTACAGCGTGATCCTCTTCGATGAAATCGAGAAGGCGCACCACGACGTGTTCAACATCCTGCTGCAGATCATGGACGACGGTCGTCTCACGGACAGCCACGGCCGGAACGTGGACTTCAAGAACACCATCATCATCATGACCTCGAATCTCGGCTCGGACTACCTCATCAATGGCATCACCAAGGATGGCCAGCTGCTCGAGGACGTGCGCAGCACGGTCATGAATACCCTTCGCAGCAACTTCCGGCCGGAGTTCCTCAACCGCATCGACGAGGTGGTCATGTTCAAGCCGCTGCTGCAGGAGGAGATCAAGGGCGTGATCGATCTGCTCCTGGAGCGCATCCGCGGTCGTCTGCAGGAGCAGAAGATCGATATCACCCTGACCGAGCGGGCCAGGGACTTCATCGCCAGCGAGGCCTACGACCCGGTCTACGGGGCCAGGCCGCTGCGGCGCTATCTGCAGACCCACATCGAGAGCAACCTGGCCAGGAAGCTCGTTTCCGGGGAGCTCGGCGAGGGCGAAACCGTCGTCGTGGACATGGAGCAGGACTCCCTGGTTCTTCGCAAGGAGGGCGAGCGGCAGGCCGTCTAGGTTTCGAGCCATCGATATATCGGCAAAAAGGCGGAAGGGCCCCGCGGGGCCCTTCCGCCTTTTTTTTGCTCCCGCGCCGGGAGGCGAATCAATTGAAACATATGTGGGGAGCGTGTAGAATACATTTATAGTGCAATTCTTTTTTTTGTATGAAAATGCTTTTAACTTGTTGATTTATCGGGGGAATTGTCTGGCGCGGAGAGACGGGGATGTGCGCTGAAGCCGTGTTTCATAAACAGGTGGGCCTTGTTGTTCGCGATATGGGGATCTTGCCGGTAGCGACGATGATATCCGCGATGCCAAGGGTACGATAAAAATATACGTTGTCCCGTGCGCAGAAATCGCTCGTTTGAAGCTGGTCCCAGTACTGGACGCCGGGATGAAACACAGGCATCAGCGCAATCCCCGACTTGCCCTGTTGAATGCAGCGTAGCTGCCCTGCCGAAGGCAGGATTCAACAGGGCTCCCCGCGCACTATTTTCATGCTTGGTTGTGTCCGGGTTGGCCCGGGAATGAGGGTTGTATGAAAATGCGCTCAACGAGCTGATTTATCGGGGAATTGTCCGCGAGGCAATAGCGGGTGGAACGCTTCGCTGGGG
>CAYNCR010000297.1:0-3463 GCA_964395575.1 uncultured Desulfohalobiaceae bacterium | reverse complement strand
CTGGACGAGCCCTTTGCCGGAATCGATCCCCTGGCTGTGGACGATATCCAGACCAATATCCAGGGCCTGAAGGAGAAGGGGATAGGGGTGCTCATCTCCGATCACAACGTCCGGGAAACCATGTCCATCTGCGACAGGGTCTATCTTGTTTTCGAAGGGCGGATCATCCTGGAGGGCACGCCGGATGAGATCGTACAGGACGCCCAGGCCAGACAGATCTATCTGGGCGAGAAGTTCAGCATGTGAGCCCGGTTTTTTTTTCCGCTTTGACGCTGGAGACCGATCCAATTTGACGAATAACACCGTCATCACCGGGCCGGGTCGACCCGGGCACCACGAAGCATGAAACAGTGAGGCGAAGGCGGGTGGACGCTGACGCGCGGGTTTATCCCGGGCTTCATGGGGCTAGCGCGACGGGAGCCCAATAGAGCCGTGTTTCTTGCCAGGCTGCGTTTGCATAGCCGTGGGGGTTGTGGCAATATCGGACAAGTAATTTCAAACTGAAAAATCCCGATGAATCGGCGATTTTTCTCTTCCTTCTCCTATAATGAACGGACAGCGCAGAATCAATCGACTTTTCCTATTTGCCCTTTCTCGCCAAGAGAGGGTTCCTCCGGCTGGGATCGCTCACAAAACAGCGACCTTGGTAGGAATGTCTGCGCCAGAGGGATTGGTGCCGTTATGAGCCTTCAGTTGCGGCAGAACCTGAAACTCTCCCAACAGCTGGTGATGACCCCGCAACTGCAGCAGGCCATCAAGCTGTTGCAGTTGTCCCAAACCGAGCTGGTGCAGACCGTCGAGGAGGCCCTCCTGGAGAATCCGCTTCTGGAGAGGCGTCAGGAGCAGGACTCTGAGGAGGGGAATCCGGGAGACACGGAAGGGGAGCCCAAGGCGAACGCAGAGGAAACCGTGTCCTTTACCGGTCAGGAGAAGGACATGGCTCAGACCGCGGAATGGGAGGACTACCTGGGGCTGTTCTCCAGCACCTCCAAGTCCGTTTCCGAACGCGAGCTCCCCGATGACGCGGCGTCCCTGGAAGCCATTTCCTCGGTCAAGCCTTCACTGGAAAGCCACCTGTCCTGGCAGCTCCATCTCTCCCATCTCTCTTCCCGCCAAATCGAGATCGGCGAAGTGCTGATCCAGAACCTCGACTCCAGCGGTTATTTCGGCATATCCCTGGACGAGGCGGCATCCCTTGCCCAGTGCACTCCGGAGGCGGCCGATGAGGTGCTCCTCGCGATTCAGCGTTTCGACCCCGTGGGGGTCGCGAGCCGCAATCTGCAGGAATGCCTGGTTCGACAGCTCGAATTGCAGGACCGGCAGGATCCCGTGCTTTTTTCCCTGGTCCGGGATCATCTTCCTGATCTGGAAGAGCTCGATATCCGCAATCTTGCCGGACGGCTCGGCGTCTCCAGGGAACAGGTCGAGGAATACCTGGATATCCTTCAATCCCTGGATCCGCGTCCCGGGAGCAGCTTTGGCGGCGGGGAAACCATCTATGTCAGCCCGGATGTTTTTGTCTACAACTTTGACGGCGAATTCCTGATCATGCTCAATGAAGACGAGCTGCCCGACATCGGCCTGAATTCGCAATACCAGGATATGGCCGGAATTCAGAACAAGAAGGAAAAGGATTTCGTGCAGCAGAAGATGCGCGAGGCGATGTGGCTCATCAAGAGCATTCAGCAGCGACAGCGCACCCTTTACCGGGTGATGGAGAGCATTGTCCGGTTCCAGCGCGATTTCTTCGAGAAGGGGATGACAGCGCTCAAGCCAATGGTGCTCAGGGACGTGGCCGAGGATATCGAAGTGCACGAGTCCACGGTCAGCCGCGTGACAGCGAACAAATTCGTCTCTACCCCGCAGGGTCTCTTTGAGCTGAAGTTCTTTTTCAGCAGCGGCGTGGGCACGGACGGCGGCGGAAACATGTCCGCTGTGAGCGTCAAGAGCGCCATCAAGGACATGATACGGGATGAGGACCCCAAAAAGCCGCTCAGCGATAAGCTCATCGCCGAACGGCTCAACGAGCGGTTCGATTTGAATATTGCCAGGAGAACCGTAGCCAAATACAGAGAGGCCCAGGATATTCCCTCTTCATCGCGTCGCAGGAAGAAGGCGCGCTAGTGTCGTGTCTTATAAGTTTTGTCTCAAGTAGTGGCAGTTTCTCATGTTGATTTTCTTTTTTTAAATTGACCCACTTTTCAACGACACGGAAATTCGAAATTCGAAACAAACTCGAATAATAACCAAAATGTCAAAGTCAAAGTCAGTTGTTTTGGTAATTGATGAATTCGAATTTGATATATCTTTCGGATTTCGATATTCGAATTTTGTAAATGTAAACTTATAAATGAAATAGAATCAATTGCCAAAAATTAAGACAACATTTTTGAAACATGGCGCTAGCAGGATGCGCAAAAGACCGGCAACTCGATATCAGGCTGTTTCCGGGCAAGCAAGTCGAAAGGAGCGAGTATGGACATCCAGTTTGAATTCAAGAATGTCAATCCTTCGGAGCATCTCAAGGACTACGCCCGGACACGCTTCCAGAAGCTGACCAAGTATATCCGCCGCGAGGACAGCGCCGCTCTGTCGGTTCTGATGGAATTGGACCGTTTCCGCCAGATGGTCGAGGTCAAGCTGACCGCGGACGACCTCCAGCTGACCGCCAGCGACGAGTCCGAGGATATGTATGTCACCATCGATCAGGTCCTGGACAAGCTGCGGGCCCAGCTCAAGCGTAGCAAGGACAAGGAGAAGGATCGCCGCAAGGGCAAGCTGGACAGGCAGAACAATACCGGTGCTCCCGGCGGCCCCGCAGGCGCTCCCTTTGCCGAGGGCGGTTTCGAGCCCACCATCGAGTTGGAGGATATGAAGGAGCTCAAGCCCATGACTCCCGAGGAGGCTGTGATTCAGCTGGAACAGGAGGAGCTCGACTTTCTGGTTTTCATCAATGCGGACAATGAGCGGGTCAACGTGCTCTACAGCAAGAACACGGGCGATTACGGCCTTATCGATCCGAGGGTGTAGTGATGCAACTTGTGGACTACCTGGACAGGGACTTGATTCTCCCGGATCTGAAGTCCGAGACGAAGTCGGAGGTCCTGGAGGAGATGCTCGCTCCCCTCCAGGACAAGCAGGAAGAGCTCGATCCGGAAAAGGCCAGGGATATCCTCCTGGAGCGGGAAAAGCTGGGCAGCACCGGAATAGGCAACGGAGTGGCCATTCCCCACGGCAAGATGGAGGAATTGGAGAACATTGTCCTCGTCGTGGGCCGGAGCCTCCAGGGGGTGGACTTTGATGCCCTGGATCGGGAGCCGTGCACGATCATTTTCCTGGTTCTGGCCCCGGAGAATGTGGCAGGGACCCATTTGCGGCTGTTGGCCCATATATCCAGACTACTCAAGGATCCCGACTTCCGGGAGAGCTTTATGGAGGCCAGTGACCGGGAGGGTCTTTACTC
>CAYNCR010000296.1:0-3467 GCA_964395575.1 uncultured Desulfohalobiaceae bacterium | reverse complement strand
CTGGCCTGGTGGGAAACCGCTCGTCGCGTGGCGGACTCGGGTCTGGCCAGTTTCCGCGGTTTCGCCGCCCAGGTCCGCAATCAGGAGCTTCTGGACCAATACGGCATTCCCGGCCAAACCGCAGAAGGCTTTCTCTACCCGGAAACCTATTATTTCTCGCGCAGCGAGGCCAAGAGCGCCAAGCGCATTGTTTCCAAAATGCTTCAACAGTTCCGGGAGAAAACAGACAGGGAGCTCTGGCCGGAGCAGCGCCCAGAGGACGAGCGCCTTTCCCGCATTGTCACCCTGGCCTCGCTTGTGGAAAAGGAAACCTCGATCCCGAAAGAACGACCCATTGTCGCAGGGGTCTTCCAAAACCGCCTCCGGCGGGGCATGCGCCTGCAGTGCGATCCCACAATCATTTACGGCCTGGGCCGGGATTTCGACGGCAATCTCCGTAAAAAGAATCTGCGCGATGCGGATAATCCCTACAACACCTACCAACACGCAGGCCTTCCGCCGACCCCTATCTGCTCCCCAGGCATAGCCTCGCTGAAGGCCGCCAAGGAGCCTGCAGAACACGACTATCTCTACTTTGTCGCCACCAAGAACGGGACCCACGTGTTCAGCCGCAATTTGCGGGAACACAACAAGGCCGTGCGCAAGCACCAGTTGCGCTAGGAAGGGGATATGGTGAGGGGAAGTCTCGGCCATTCCCGGGCAAGCACGGCTACCGGCAGGCAGGAATGAGCATGGCCGCAGGAGGGTGGATCAGCCGAAGGAGATGTGTCCCAATCCCTCGAATGCGGGCTGGATTTCCGGATGCTGCTCCAGGGAGACGAGAAACTGCCGGGTGCGTTGATTCATCCTGGATTTGAAGATCCGGAGCACTCGAAACATGAAGCAGTACCCCAGCTTGCCGTCCTGCTCGAAGAGCTCCAGCATCTTCTCCTCGGACAAATGGATCACCGTGGAATCCTTCTGACAGATCGCATTCGCAGTGCTGCGCTTGCCCCGAATCAGCGCGGATATACCGAAGGATCTGCCCGGCTCCACCACTCCCAGGGTCAAGGGGTCCCCTTGGTCCAGATCAATGGTCAGCGCAACGCTTCCTTCCAGGAGCAGATTATAGTGGGTGAGCTTCTGCTTGTGGCGGAAGAGCACGGTTCCTGCCGGGTATTCCGCCTTGGTCGCTATGGCCGCCAGCTTCTCCAGCTGGGGCCGGTCAAGGTCCTGAAGGGCGTGCATTCCGCTCAGCTCGTCTGCATGAACCATTTTTTTCCTCTCGATAGGAGATGATTTCGCCTCATTGCCCCGCCCAAAATCGTCTCCATCCAAACAGTCAGATAATCTGGGCCAGCTCGGTCTGACGCAGACTCTTTTGGACCTGGGGATTGTTCTTCAACGATTTGATAAAGATGGATGTTCGGTGATCCATAATGGCCTTGAAGAGACGAACGATCCGCGAAGTGAACTGATAGGCCAGATCCCAGTCCTCCTCGAACAGGGCAAAGACCTCGTCCGCGGAAAGCACGATCAGCTCGCTCGGCTCATCGCAAACCGCCTTGGAGGAGCTCCTGCTCTCCGGTATGAAAGCCGACACTCCGCAGGCGTGCCCTTGCCCCACAGTACCCAGGGTAATGGACACATCGGTGACCAGATCGATGGACAGCGAGACCTGTCCGGTAAGCACCATATAAAAGTGTTTCAAATTCTCGCCGCTTTCAAAGAGGCTCATGTTTGCGCTGTAGATATAGAGGTGCGCGATGTCGGCGAGACGAGCCAACATGCTCTCGGGCATGTCCGAGAGCATATGAATACGCTTAAGGTCGTAACGTGGCACCATAAATGATCACATAGTATCCGCGCGCAAGGCGGATGGGCTTTTATCGTTTCCTGATCGCTGCCCTTGGCAGGGCGTTCAAAAATTTCAGGTGACTGGCGACCCGGCACTCACTTTTTTCCCGAAGTTCAACATATTACGAGCAAACATAAAAAAATGAGTGCCCGGCAAGGACATCGTTTCCCCAGTGGTAACTATTCAGCACCTCCATTGATTCAGCGTAAATGTTCGCGGGGTTTTTTTGAATCTATCCAGAGTCGGAGGTCAAGATTCAAAAAGGCCCCGCGAACATGTCGGTTTCGTAAGATGGTGAATAGTTACCCCCAGTGAAACCTTCTTTTGTTTCACTGGGGTGTAGTCAGCCTCCATGAGAGTTTGAATCCGGCACCTATTTGTGAAGCCAAGTCAATCAGACGCTCTTTTGTCACCTCAAATAGGTGCCGGACAACGCAGCAATTGAAAGATTGGGGCCCTGCTAGAAAAAGTTGACCAGAATAAAGAAGGCCGCCACAAAGAGCGCGCTCACTCCCGCCCCGACTCCGAGGGGGATATTGGCCCCCATTAGGTCATTGTAGGCCATACTCTTCTTCAGCTCCAACCGCTTCCCCCGATATTCGGCAAAGATCCACGAGGTGATCAAAAAGAACAGGACCGTCCTTGCCGGAATATCCCTCGACACTCGGCCCAGGAATGCGGCCGTTCTTTTGACCGCCCTGTCGGCCCTGGCATTCAATCCGTTCAGCCCAGTATCCAATACCCTGCCCATCACCCCCGCCCCCTTGCGATAAAACCAGTCCATATCCAGGGAGATGGTTTCCGTGCGTTTCAAAAGCGGCAGGAACAGGAAAAAGACCAGGGCCGAGAACATCAATAGCTGCATCTGCGTGGTCAGATGCCCCGCGGTATAGGCGTGATAGGCCTCGGTCTGGTAGGGCAGGATCCCGTACAGAGGTTCCGGATAGACACCGATAAAAATGCACAAAAAGGCCAGAATCCCCATGGCCGAGAGCATGCTCCAGTTGGTCTCGCCCGGGCGAAGACCCTTGTCCTTAGCGAAAAAGACGAAATAGGGAAACTTGATCCCCGCATGGAGAAAAACACCTGCAGAAGCGATCTCCAGGACGAGCCAGGGCCAGAACATATGTTCGTGTTCCGCTCCGAGCATGATCATGGACTTGGTGGTGAAACCGCTGGTAAGGGGGAAGGCCGAGATGGCCAGGGCTCCCACGCATCCGAAGATCAATGTCCAGGGCATGGTCTTGTACAGGCCACCGAGATCGGTGCATTTGCTTTTGCCGGTCATGTAGAGCACAGATCCGGCGGACATGAAGAGCAGGCCCTTGTAGATAATGTGGGCAAAGGCGTGGGCCGCCGCACCGTTAAGAGCCATCTGGGTGCCAATACCGGCACCGGTCACCATGAAGCCCACCTGGTTGATGATGGAATAGGCCAGGATGCGCCGCATATCGTTTTCCAACAGGGCGTAGAAAATCCCGTAGACGGTCATCAGGCAGCCCAGAACGATCAAAACCTCCCACCCCGGAAAGCCCCGAATCAGCGTATACACCGCGGTCTTGGTGGTGTAGGCGCTGAGGACGACGCTCCCGGTAACGGTCGCCTCGGGATAGGCGTCCGGGAGCCAGGC
>CAYNCR010000295.1:0-3482 GCA_964395575.1 uncultured Desulfohalobiaceae bacterium | reverse complement strand
CACCAGGCCCCAATCACGATCCCTGCGGTCAGCAGGACCCAGGCAATGAGGAACGCATTGCGCACGCCCCGCAGCCAGGCATACCCCGAACCGGCAAGGCCGGATGCGAGTCCGGCACATGCGGGCACGGTAAAGCCTGCGTATCCCAGGAAGAGAATAGGGGGATGGAAGATCATGCCCGGATTCTGCAGAAGGGGGTTCAGACCGCTTCCCGCAGACGGAGCCGGAGAGAGCAGCATAAAGGGATTGCTCACCGTGGTCAGAAGCAGCAGAAAGACCGCTTCCACGGCGAAAAAGAACATCCAGAACGCGGTACTCGTCTCCTGCGGCATCTCCCTGTATCCGGGCTGCAGGATCCAGATGGCGCCCATAACCGCTATGGCCAGGGCCCAGAACAGGAAGGAGCCCTCTTGGCCCGCCCAGAAGGCACTGAAGGCATAGTACCAGGCCATGGCGCTGTCCGTGTGATCGCGGACATAGGCCAGGGAAAAGTCGTGACTCACGAGCGCGCCGAAGAGGACGGCGCTCGCCGCCGCAAGCAAGAGCAACAGCAGCAGCTGCAAGCGCTCCATCCAGACAGCGGGAACGGCTTGCCCCCGCCAGAGGCAGCCCAGAGCGTAGGCCGCCCCGCCCAAAGCCGCAAAAAGGGAGAGGAGCAGGGAGAAGTAGGCGAGCATTGCCATTGGTCACATCCCGTGGGCGAAAAAGGTTGTCAGGACTCGCTCTCGTATTTGGAGGGGCACTGGGTCAAAAGGGTGTGGGCGGAGAAGATGTTGCCGTTTTCTCCCATGCTGCCCTCGACAATGACTTCGGTTCCAGGCTTCAGGTTGTCCGGCAGCACCCCGCTGTATTCCACGCGCAGCGTCTGTTGCGGGTTTTCCTTGTCCGCCAGCCGGAGGACAGCCTCACCCTCGCCGTTCCCGGGGGCCTTCTGCAAGCCGTCCGGGGCAATCATTCCGAAAACCCTGGCCTTCTGCACTTTCTGAGGGGTCTTGGCCAGCGCCTCGGAAACATTGAGGAAATACATATTGCTCTGTTGAATGCCGCTCAGCACGAGGTAGCCCAACCCCAGGCACAAAAGCCCCAGAGCGGCAATATACAGAGCCTTTTGATTCATCTTGGATCGCATTTTCGCACCCGTTTATGGATTCACGGATCTGGGAGCCGATCCGACGGAATGCCGGACCGTTCACGGCCCCCTAAGCCCCCGGCTTGTTGCGCAGGAGCTCCTGCTTCTTTTCCAGGGCCAGTTGCCGCATGTCCGCGACCTGATCGGTCTCGTCCATGATCTCGTTGCCCAGGATCTCCTCCAGGATATCCTCCAGGGAGATGATTCCGGCGAGCCCGCCGTATTCGTCCAGTACAACGGCCAGGTGGATGCGGGACTCCAAAAATTTGACTAAAACCCGGTCCAAGGTCAAGCTCTCCAGGACGAAATGCACCGGCTTCATCATCTGCTTCAGGGTCTGGTCCTTTTTGCCTTCGGCCAGGGCCTCAAGCACCTCGCGGCGATAGACGATGCCCACCACCTCCTCCGGATCGCCCTCGGCATAGACCGGCACCCGGCTGTAGGGCCAGACATGCTTACCGTCCCACACGTCGCAGACCCGATTTTCCGCGGGCAGGGAAAAAACCACGGTGCGGGGGGTCATCACCTCCCGCACCGTCCGATCGTCCAAAGCCAGGATATTCTGGATGCTCAGCTCCTCGAACCGCTTGAGTCCCCCGCTCTTGCGGGTCAGGCTCACCAGGGCCAGCACATCCTCTTCATTGGCGTCCGGCCCCATCTTGTTCTTCCCCAACAGGTTAACCAGCAGCCCGATGGACTTGATGGCCGGAAAGAAGGCGAAAACCATATATTTCAGGGGATAGGCCAGGGCCATGGAAAAGGGGCGGTTGTAGAGGACCCCTATGGTTTTGGGGATGATCTCGGAGAAAATGAGGATAGCCAGAGTGAACACCAGGGAAAAGGTGAACATGGAGGACTCGCCGAAGACCTTGGCAGCCGCCGCCCCCGCGACAGCCGCTCCCGCGGTGTGGGCGACGGTGTTCAGGGTCAGGATGGCGGTGATCGGCTCGTCCACTTTGCGACGCAGGGCGTAGAGGACCTCACCGCTTCGCTTGCCATCCCCGCGCAATTTTTCTATATAGCTCCAAGGGACGGAATAAAGGACGGCCTCGGCCAGAGAGCAAAAAGCGGATATCCCCAAGGCAAGTCCGAAGGCGATGATCAGGGTTTCCATACAGCTCGCGGTCCACTTCGATGAAGCGTCGTTTGGGGATTGTACTTTTCCATCAGGGCACTGGCTCCGCGCTCAATGCCCGAAATCTGTCGCAGGCCCGGCCCCCGGTGGTCAGCCTTCTCCGGATTTTTTCGGAAAAGGATGGAGCGGGCTGCACAAAGCCATCGCCTCGCACACACAAAAGGCCTCATTCGGCTCACAATTTGGTCCTCAATTTAGCAGAGTCCCGAACCGACTGCAATGCGCACTGCAGCCGCGGCCAGGAAGCAAACGCGTAGCGTGCTGAAGAGAGAACAATGAAAGACCTTTGCAACCTCCTCCTCGACCGCGACGGAACCATCATCCAGGAACGGCATTACCTGAGCCGACCGGAAGACGTCGAGCTCCTCCCGGCAGCGGGATCGTCCCTTAAGCGCCTGAACAGTGCCGGATTCCGGCTCTTCCTGCTCAGCAACCAGTCCGGCATCGGAAGGGGCTATTTTACGGAATCCGATCTGAAAGCGGTCCGCACCAGGCTGGAACAGATGCTCGGCGCCTACGGGGTGATCTTCCGGGGACAGGTGCACTGTCCCCACGCCCCCAAAGAGGGATGTTCATGCCGCAAGCCCCGTACGGGAATGTGGGATACGCTGCGGGACCAATTCGGGCTCCATCCCGAGAGAAGCCTTATAGTGGGCGACAAGATGGCGGATGTCGAATTCGGGAAAAACGCCGGGCTGGCCGCAACGGTCCTCGTGCTCACGGGCCACGGTGCAAGCGAGGCCCGTGAGCTGGGAATCCCCGAGCCGTCCGATCGCTGGCGGGAGCTGGAGAACGCCTCTGCCCGGCAATGGCCGGATGTTGTCGCCAGGGACCTGGACGCGGTTTCCGACTGGCTCCTTGGGAAATGAAGTTGTAACTATTCACCACCTTGCCGAACTGTAAGCCGACACGGAGTGTTTTGCCTCATGCAGCTCCGACTCTGGATTTTCTAACTCTCGCCACGTGAGGGCTCCCTGCCCCCAATCCTCTCCCACGTGGCGAGCGAAGATAATCTGCCATAACTCCGCTGAAATGATTCAAAATACCCGTGTCGGCTTACAATGATCAGTGGGGTGTGAATAGTTACTATATTTCAAGGATAAAATAAGAGGACTGGATTTTCCAATGTGATTGCCCTATAAGGATGAATCCATTTTCATTCCGGCCGACCCGGGCACAACCAAGCATGAAAATGGCGCGAGGCGAAGGCGGGTGGAC
>CAYNCR010000294.1:0-3528 GCA_964395575.1 uncultured Desulfohalobiaceae bacterium | reverse complement strand
GCTGCAGGAAGGAGTTCAGTCTCCCGGAGGACAAGCTTCCCGATGCCTGGCGATTCCGCGTTAAGTGCCCTTCCTGCGGCAACAGGATTGCTGTGGAGCGCCCCGCTGACCACACCGGCGGTGAAGGGACATCCGGGGGAGAGCCCCGGGAAAGCGAGGCCATGGAATCGGTGGAGGATGAGGTCGCGAATCTGACTCCGATCAAGGAGAACAACGGCCTCATTCTGTTCAAGGATCCGGATCTGCTCGAAGCGGTACGTGCTCCCCTCGAGGGAAGCGGGTACAGGCTGGCCGCCACCGCTTCGAGCGATGAAGCGCGACGCATCTTCTCCACCAACCCGCTTTCACTCGTGGTGCTGCAGGATGTGGAGGAAAATCTCCCCATGCTCCGGGATGTCCACTCTCAGCCGGGATTCGTGCGCAGGGGGATCAATTGCGTGCTCGTGGGTGATCGGGGTACGAGCCTGGATACCAAGGAGGCCTTCATTCGAGGGGTGAACACGTATTTGTCCAGCAAGGACAGGGATCGCTTCGGGGAATTGCTGTCCCATGCCCTGGGAAAATACAGCCAATTCATCCATCCCTGGCTTTTGGCAAAAGGCGAGGTCTAAGGGTATGGACAAAAGGCAGCAGCGACGACGGTTCAGGCTATGGCACTGCCTGGAAGCCGTGTGCGAGATGGAGAGCCGCTTGGAGGAGGCGGGACGCGCCGATCCGTTCAAGCCCGATTTTCGGTTTCTGCGCGGCTGTATGTCCCGAGTGGGCGGCATGCACTTTGACGAGGGGGAGCTCCAGCGTATGGAACGCTCCATACAGGCACTGCTCACGGAGCTCAAGGACCTGTTCGAGTGCAGATCCTCGGAGGATTTCTGTCCGGGGCGGAATTAGCCCATGCTTCGCCGCATCCTTTTGCTGGCCCTAATCGGGGTCAATATGGCTCTGCTCTACCAGATCCTGGGTCCGGACAAGGCCCTGCAGCAGTACCGCGGGATCATTCAGGCCCGCTCCGAGCTGCGTTCGGAGCTGGAGGAGGTCAAGGCGGAGAATTTGCGATTGAGCCGTCGTATCCGCTTGCTCAGGAACAATACGGACTATCGGGCCAAAGTGGTTCGGACCAGAATGGGATTTGCGGAGGAGGGTGAGGTCCTGTACATTCCCCTCGACCCCTGATGGCGGCCCTGGAAGGGAACCGTCGTCAATACATGAATGCACCGGAAAAAGGGACGCTGTATGCAGGAGGACACGATCAAGCTCTATGAGGAGCTTTTGGCTGCCGATCCGGGATCGCGACTGTTTCTGCCCCTGGCGCGGCTCTATCTGGAGCGCCAGGAGGCGGAGAAAGCGATTTCCACGCTCGAGACGGGGCTGAACCGATACCAGGAACATTTCGAGGCCAGACTGCTCCTGCACGATGTCCTGTACGAGCAGGGACGCACTGAGGAGGCCCGGGAGCATTTGCGGATGGTGAGCGAGGTGCTGCGCAAATATCCCGCATTCTGGGAGCACTGGGCTTCTGCTGTGGAGGCTGAGGGTCAGGACGACGCAGCGGTAGGCGTGTGGTTTCTGGCAAGATATTTTCAGGGCCGCGAGCCCGGCTGGGCCGATGCGTTGCGTCGCGGTCTGCTGGATGACCGGGGCCGGGAGGAGCCTCAAGAAACGGCGGCTCCCTCTGAAGCGGAAGAGGAGGCGGTGAGCTCCGCGAGCCTTGAATCCGACCAGGGGATGGTCCTGAGCGAGGAAGAGGGCAGTGATCCCTACCGCACCAGGACCATGGCCGACATACTGGTCTCCCAGGAGGACTACGCCCAGGCCCTGGACATCTATACCGAGCTCGAGGCAAAGACTTCGTCCCCCTCGGAACGGGAGAAGCTGCAGGAGCGAATCAACTGGGTCAAGGAGCGGATCGAGGCCAATTCCGGCACCAATCGGACCCAGGAGCCGGCTTCGGAGCCTGAGCTCGAGCCAGAGCCCGAATCCGAGCCTGAGCAGCCCCCTGATCCGGAACAGGAACACAGGACCATGGCAGAGCCTGAGCTCGATTCGGAGCTGGAATCCGAATTGGAGCTTGTCCCTGAATCAGAGCCGGAATCCGGGTCGGACATGGAACCGGAAGAAGAATTGGAGCCCGAAGCGGAGCTGGAGTCGGAGGAAGAATCCGAGCACGAGCTAAAGCCCGAGGAAGAGCCGGGGCATGAGCTGGAGCCTGAAAAAGGTTCGGTGACTGAGCTGGAGCCGGAGGAAGTCCTGGAGCCGGAGGAAGAGAAGGCCTCCTCTTCCTCGGGGAGCGAGCAAGAGCTCGTCAACAGGCTGGAAAGGCTGGCGGAGCGGCTGGAGACAAGGCAGTAGATACTAAGGGGTTTTCCCGGGAAAGCCCCTCAAGATTCGGCCCGAGGGGGTCGGGGAATACATGGTTCATTCAAGGCCCTCTTCGATTGCGGATGATGGCGAGAGCCTGCAGAAAGCGAATTGCCGGGGAAAAGGAAGCTGATAATGGGTCTTCGAACAGCTGCGGTGCTGGCGCTGGTGTGTCTGGTGAGTGCAGGATGCGGCGCGTTCAGCGGGGTGAAGGATGTTTCCACGGATCTCATCTGGAACAAGGAGCTCCAGCTGGAGGGCAAGAGCGAGCTGAGCCCCTTGGAGCAGCGAATGGCCCGGATTGTCCATCCGGTGGATACACGGCTGCAGTCCCTGATTGAAGCCGTGCGCACCATGGAGCCGGAAAACGGTGAAACTCCCGATCTGACAGGTGTTGTCTCCGACTTTGCCTGGGTGAACGGAGCCGCGGCCGTCGGCCTGGACGGAGAGGTGCGGGAGAGCCGCCCCCAAAACGGGGACACCTTGCCGGCGCTCGCGGAAGTGACGCAAAAGGCGTCGGAATGGGATGACAGGGGCCTGCACGCCCTGTACGGGAAAAGCCGCTACGGTGCGGATATCGTCCTCCTCAAGGGGATGTATTCCGGCGGCGAGAAAACGGGCTATCTGGTGGTCTCCCTGGATTTTTCCGCACTGGTGGAGGATGCCCCCAGAGCCTCAGAGCTTGTGGCTGTGAGCCGGGACAATGTCTTCTGGGCGGGGAGTTACGAAAAGGCGAGCGAGCGCCTGGCGGCGACGGACTGGGACGAGCGCCTCGAGAGCGGAGTTCGGGGCAGACGCCTGGTCGGGGACAGGGAGTTCATGTGGATGGCCCGCTACATCGGGCCGGAACCTTTTTTTTACGCGGTTGAAATCAAGGGGGAAAATTGATCCAAAGGCAGGAGCCCCGTCCCTCTCGCAGGGAAGGTCAGCTCGCGGAGCCCTCCGGGACCTGGTGGAGCTTTTCCCTTGATTGGACAGATGCCGTTGAAGGTTGAATTGGTGCCCGTTTTCGCCGCAAAGGGGATGGAGCAGACTTCAAAAATGAGCCCATGAACGGCAGAGGAGGACCTATGCGTCAAATAAACGTGACCGAGCACCTTCTGCTTCACCAAAAGCAAAGCCCCATGGCCTCGGGGCAGTTTACCAGGCTGCTCAACGAGCTTATCTTTTCGG
>CAYNCR010000293.1:0-3541 GCA_964395575.1 uncultured Desulfohalobiaceae bacterium | reverse complement strand
GGGCAATGCTTAGTCAAGGCCGTTCAAACGATCTCACCCAAGGCGACGACCGGCCCTGTTGCTTGACTGGGCCCGATTTTCGCGGTAAATGGAAATTTGGTTCATCAATCGGATCGATCAAGCCTCGGTAGACATACCGCGAAGAGGAGGAACACAATGGCAACAGCCGAATTTTTCCGCACTGCGGAGAAGACCGAAAACGGGGTCCTTTTCAACGGATTCATCCTGGAGCCTGTGGTTGAAAACTGCCACGGCTGCGACCGCATGAAAGAAATCGAGGGCGAGTGGTACTGCTCCAGCTACAGCCAGCCGGCAGCCAAGTGGCGCAACGGCAGCTGCAATTTCGCTACCCATCTCAAGTCGCAGCAGGGCAAGGGCAAGGACAAGGTCAACCCCATCAAGGCCTCCAAGAGGGCGGCGGGCAAGAAGTAGCTCGCAGCCAAGGGTGTTCGCCCGCATGCTTCCGGAGCAAATCGCCAATTTTCTGGACAAGCAAGCGGAAACCGCCGTTCATCTCCAGCGCGAGCTTGTGGCGATCCCCGCACTGGGCCCCAAAAACGGTGGCCAGGGAGAACACCATAAAGCGGAGTTTCTGACCACCTACCTCAAGCAGCTGGGCCTGCAGGACATTCGTCATCTTCCGGCAGAGGATTCCCGGGTGGAGTCCGGGGAGCGCCCCAACACAGCAGTGGTGCTTCCCGGACGCGACACCCGCCGAACCCTGTGGATTATTTCCCATCTTGATATCGTGCCCCCAGGTGATCTCGGCAACTGGAACACGGACCCGTTCCACCTCCACCAGGACGGCGATCTCATCTACGGACGCGGGACCGAGGACAACCACCACGGTTTGGTCAGCTCCCTCCTCGCGCTCAAGGCCCTTCTGGAAACGAGCACAGTGCCGGAAAAGAACCTGGGACTCCTCTTCGTGTCCGACGAGGAAACCGGAAACGATTACGGCCTCGATTTCCTTTTCCGACAGCACAGGGAGCTCTTCGGCCCGGAGGACCTTTTTCTGGTGCCGGACTTTGGCACTCCGGATTCGAGCCTGGTGGATGTCTCGGAAAAAGGGCTCATGTGGCTGAAAATCACGGTTGAGGGCAAGCAATGCCACGGCTCAACCCCGGAAAAGGGGCGCAACAGCCTCCTTGCCGCTTCTGCCGCCGTTCTCGAGCTGCGTGAGCTCTATAGCCGCTTCAACCGGGAAAACTCCCTCTTCGCCCCGCCCTATTCCACTTTCGAAGCCACCAGGAAAGAGGAAAACGTCCCCAATATCAACACCATTCCGGGCAGGGACGTCTTTTATCTGGATTGCCGCGTTCTGCCGGAATACACTCTGGACGAAGCCATCGCCTCGGTTCGGGAAATAACGCATCGGATCGCATCGACCTACGAAGTCGAGATCCATGTGGAAACCGTGCACCGCGAATCCGCTCCGGCAACCGACGAATCACACCCCTTTGTGCAGGCTCTGTTGGATTCCATCAGAGCAGTGTACCATGTCGATCCCGCTCCCGGAGGCATCGGCGGAGGCACGGTTGCGGCGTTCCCCAGAAAAAAGGGGTTTCCCGCGGCGGTTTGGGGCACACTGCTGGGCAACGCCCATCAGCCCAACGAACACACCTCAATCCAAAACATGTTGGGCGACGCCAAGGTCATAACCCATCTGGCCCTGCAATTGCCGGAGGACGGATGACAGAGGTCGGACGTCGGACGTCGGATGTCAGACGTCGGACGTCGGGCGTCGGAGATCGGAGGTCGGAGATCGGACGTCGGACGTCAGATTTCGGATGTCGGACGTCGGATGTCGGACGTCGGATGCGAGTTGGCAGCTGCATATCGTTGTGGGCATGGAATGTTGAACCTTGAACTACACACCAAGGAGCCCAGTAGTGGAAGACAACGGTGATTCCAATTTATGGAAATCAATCCGCGATTTTTTCACTTCCCGGGATGAAAACCCGATCAAGGATGTCATCAAGGAGGCCGAGGAGGACGGTGATCTCGGACATGACGTAGGCCGGATCCTTCTCAACGTGCTTCGGCTTGAGGCGCGGCAGATCAAGGAGATCATGCAGCCCAGGCCGGATATCGTCTGTCTGGAGGAACAGACCCCTATCAACGAGGTTGCCGCGAGGATCATCGAGAGCGGCCACTCACGCCTTCCCGTCTATCGGAACCACAAGGACCAGATCATTGCCGTGGTCCATGCCAAGGATATTCTCCCCGTTCTTCTTAAGCCCGAAAATACCGAAACCGCGCTCACCGAGCTGATGCGTCCGCCGCTGCTTGTCCCGGAGACCAAGAGCATCAAGAGCATGCTTCTGGAATTCCAGAGCAAGAAGATGCATCTTGCCATCGCCCTGGACGAGTATGGGGGAACATCCGGACTGATCACTCTTGAGGACGTGCTGGAGGAGATCGTGGGCGAAATCGAGGACGAGTACGACCCCCCAAAACCCAGCGAGATCACGGTCCTGGAGGACGAATGTTGTCTCGTCTCCGGCAGAACCCTGCTGGAGGATCTCAAACAGGAGCTCGATATCGAGCTCTCCTCGGACTTTGTGGAGACACTGGGGGGATTCATCATCGAGATGGCCGGACGGATTCCCGCCACCGGAGAGACCTTCGACATCCACGGATATTCCTTTCAGATCAAGGAGGCGGATTCGAAACAGATCCAATCCGTTCTGATTTTTCCAGTTGCTCGATGCTCAGAGGATGAGGATCCGAAGAACGAATAGGAACGCCCGGAAGGCGCATAGAGCCTTCCGGCGTCGTTTACGAGCCTCGAGCCGCGCAGCAGTCGACCTCTTGACCGCTCGTCGACTGGATCACCGGATACTCGCCTGCTCGAAGAGTTCCTGCTCAGAAGCCGATAGTCGGGAAAAACGGGATTCCGAAGAGAACTCGCTCAGCAGCTCAAGAAATGCCCCAAGCATATTTCGCATCAGGGCTTCCCCAACCCCTACTCCCTGAGTCAATCGCGCGCTCGATCACCTCTGTCTTCTGCGAGTTGCCATGAAATATCTCCTCTGCATCCTCGGAGCTTGGCTGGGCTTCGCCAACCCGGTGTATCAGATCCCTGCGCTGGTTCTGGTATTTCCAGCGGCCCTGGCCTCATTCGGCCTGGAGGCAAAAGGCCGCAAGGATGCCTTCTTTCGAGGCTGGCTCGCCGGAATGCTCGCCTCTTCCGCCTCTCTCTACTGGATAGCTATCCCCGTGCACAACTTCGGGCCGCTGCCCTGGCTCCTCGCGGCAACCTGCCCCCTGCTTGTGGGCGTCTATTTCGGGCTTTACACAGGGACTTTCAGCCTGGCAGTGCACTGGGCCGGATACAGGCTTTCCTGGATCTTTCTCGCCCCGTTTGCCGGAATTATATGGATCCCCCTGGAATATCTCCGGGCCCATCTTCTCACCGGATTTCCCTGGCTCACCCTGTCCCAGGCCTTCAGTCCCTGGCCCATGGCCATTCAGAGCACCGCCTATATCGGCGCCTTCGGCCTCTCGGGCGTACTGGTCGCAATCTCGGTTTGGCTGC
>CAYNCR010000292.1:0-3581 GCA_964395575.1 uncultured Desulfohalobiaceae bacterium | reverse complement strand
TTCAAAAGGGTCAAAGCGATCCGAAGGCCCGACTTGGGGCCCAATCCCGGCAGGGACGCAAAGTGGTCCACCACATCCTGCAACGCCTTGGGCAGTCTCTGCACAATCACCTCCGGTTGGGCTCGGCTACATCAGGTCCATGCCGGGAATGTTCATTCCGCCGGTAAGCTTGGACATCTCGTTCTGCTTCATTTCCCGGGCCTTCTTCAGGGCCTCGTTGGTCGCCGCGAGGATGAGATCCTGGAGCATGCCCGGATCCTGGGGATCGATCACCGAGGGATCGATCTGTACGTCCTGCACTTCCAGAGACCCGCTGACCGTTACCTGGATCATGCCTCCGCCAGCCGAGGCCTGCACGGTCTCCTGGGCCATCTGCTCCTGGATCTCGGCCAGTTTTTTCTGCATTTCCTGGGCCTGCTTGAATATTTCCTGCATAATCGCTCCCTTCCTTCTTGCCTAGAGGGGTTTGACGCCGGTTTTTCGCCCGCGATCTGACAGGCGTCATGCCCGGCATGCGGATTGATTGGCAAAAAAAACAAATCGAGGAGTCATCGCTTCCTGATCTCCACCACCTTGGCCTGGAACTGCTGCAAAACGTTCTGCACTACGGGATCGTTCATCACCCGGGCCTTGAGATCCGAGGTATTGGAGCTGTTGTTCTCGCACTGCAGCTCGAGATCGACCTCCCTGCCGAAATATTCACGGACCAGGTCCAATAGTCTTTGATAGCGTTCCCGGTCCTGCATGCGCTTGACCAGGTAGTTGGGACAGGTGACGCGCACCGTGTTTCCCTCGATCTTTCCCTTGCTCAGCCTAAATCCGGGCAGGCCCTTGGTCTCCTTCCGGGACATGAACTGCAGAAAACCCTGCCAGTCCCGCCTGGAGTCGGCAGGGGGCCCTGTGTCGGGCAATGCCTGCTCCTGTTCCGCTTCCGGAGCGCCGCCGGAAGCGACCTGCTCGGACTCTCCTGCTGCGGGGTATTTCGCCGCCGGCTCGGAAGCGAGCCCAGCAGCCGCAGGATTCCCCCGGGGTGTCGCGGTTGCCGCACCCGTCCCGGGTGTTCCGCCTGTCCCGGCCGTCCCGCCCGATCCGGGCCCGACCTCCAGGTCCTGCACGGGAACCAGGGAGGGGATATAGGCCAGGTTCAACAGCAGCAGCTCCAGGGCCAGCGCGGGATCCATGCTGGTCAGGATGCGCCGCTGTTCCTCCAGGGTCATCTGCCAGCAGGCGTGCAGATGGCTCAGGGAAAAAGCGCCCGCCCAGCTGTTCCAGAGCTCGGCTTCCTCCTCGGGGACATCCAGCACATCGTACCCCTTCGCCCCGGTCTGTTTCAAAAGGAACATGTTGCGCCAGGCGGAGGTCAGCTCTTGCAGGAAGAAGCCGATATCCAGGCCCTGATCCATCAACCGGCGAACGATGGCCACCAGCCCGGCGCAGTCCTGATCCCGCAGGGCCCGCATGAGCTCCTGCAGGATCTCCCGGCCGGCGACGCCGAGCACGTCCCGCACCGTCTCCCTGCGGACCTCTCCCTCCCCCAGGGCGAGGATCTGGGAAAGCAGGGAGATGCTGTCGCGCACGCTCCCGCCCCCTTTGCGCGCCAGCAGGGACACGGCCTCGGACTCGTAGGGAACGGCCTCTCGGGCAAGGATGGCCTCGAGATGCTCCTGCAGGTCCTTTAAGGGGAGCCTGCTGAACACGAAATGCTGACAGCGGCTGACTATGGTGGCGGGAAACTTGTGCGGCTCGGTTGTGGCCAGTATGAACAGCGCGTGCGAAGGCGGCTCCTCAAGGGTCTTGAGCAGGGCGTTGAAGGCGGAGCGGGAAAGCATGTGCGCTTCGTCGATGATGATCACCTTGTAGCGGCAATCCACGGGCGCATACCCGATCTCCTCGGTCAGGCGGCGCACATTGTCCACTCCGGTATTCGAGGCGCCGTCCACCTCCATAACGTCCACCGCCGACCCCTGGGCGATCTGGCGACAGAACCGGCACTCACAGCACGGCTCGGCCGCGGGGCCCTGCCGGCAGTTGATCGCCTTGGCCAGGATCCGGGCCACAGTGGTCTTGCCCACCCCCCGGGTGCCGCTGAACATATACGCCGGAGCCAGCTTGCGTTGTTCCGCGGCCCGGGAGAGAATCCGGCACAGGGATTCCTGGCCCAAAACCTGTTCGAAGGTCTGCGGCCTGTAGAGGTTGGTGAGATGTCTGTTGCCCATACTGTCCCGCTCTCCCCCGCAGTATTTCCGTACAAATGGGAGCAGTGCTTTCCCTATCCCCCAGGGCGCACTGCGGGAGAAGCCATATCGATTCTATTATCCCGCTTCCTCGTGACTTGGGCAAGGAGAAGCGCAGCTCGTCTGATCAAAAACCGTGATTGGACGGAAACTTGCTCAGATACGAGGAGCAAGAAATTTTGAAACCGCAGTGTATATTAATACATGAGGATTTCAAAATTTTGCAGCGACGAAGTAGGTGGGTGAGTTTCCGTCCAATCGGCTACAGATCGAAATGCTCGAGCCACCCAGCGTACTTCAGGTTATCCCCTTTCACCACACGGAAGAACTCCTGCTGCAGGAGACTGGTCACCGGCCCGGCTGCCCCCTGGCCGATGGTTCGCCCGTCCAGCTCCCGGATGGGGGTCACCTCGGCCGCGGTCCCGGTGAAGAAGGCCTCGTCAGCGGTGTACACCGTATCGCGGCTCACGCGTTCCTCGCGGACCTCGTAGCCCATGTCCCGGGACAGGGTAATCACCGCGTCTCGGGTAATACCGGGGAGGATGGAATCCGACGGAGGCGTCACCAGCACACTGTTTTTGACCAGAAAAAGGTTCTCTCCGGTGGCCTCAGCGACGAAGCCGTCCGTATCCAGCATCAGGGCCTCGTCGTATCCGTCCCCAATGGCCTCCCGCTTGGCGAGGACGGAATTCACGTAATTGCCGCAGGCCTTGGACTTGGTCATCATCACGTTCACATGGTGGCGCGCGAAGCTCGAGGTCTTGACCCGGATTCCCCTGGTCAGGCCCTCATCCCCGAGATAGGCGCCCCAGGGCCAGACCGCTATCATGAGGTGTATCGGCGCGTTTCCGGGATTGATCCCTTTGCCGCCCTCGCCGGTAAACACAAGGGGCCGGACGTATCCCTCCCTGAGATTGTTGGCCTTCAGGGTCTCCAGAATCGCCGAGCCCACCTCCTCGCTGGTGAAGGGAATCTCCAGCTGAAGGATCTTCGCCGAGTCAAACAGGCGCTCCACATGCTCCTGAAGGCGGAAGACGGCGGAAGATCCGTCCGAGCAGTGATAGCAGCGGATCCCCTCGAATACCCCGTCCCCGTAGTGCAGGGTGTGGGTCATCACATGGACGGTGCCTTCCTCCCAAGGGATCAAGCGGCCGTCGAACCAGATCTTTCCTCCCCGCTGGCTCATCCGATTCCTCCTTTACAATGTCATGGGGCACAACCGCACTTTCCTCTATCGCTCGTTTCTTTCACGGGTCAGGGGGGCTTGAATCATCTTCCGGAAGCATATGGCGGGACGCGTGGTTGCTGCCACCGGGCCGGGAAGACTCCGTTCACACTGCCTAGAGG
>CAYNCR010000291.1:0-3593 GCA_964395575.1 uncultured Desulfohalobiaceae bacterium | reverse complement strand
CTCCCCGCGCTGTATCTCCATATAATTCAAGCTATTGGAAACATTTTCATACAAACCACAAAAAGCGATGAGCGACAGGGAGGGAGCAGGCGAGAATGCACACCACCAACGACATCCGCAACGGACTCAAAATTGAGCTGAACAATGAGCCCTACGAGGTACTGGATTTTCTGCACGCCAAGTCTGGTCGCGGGGCGGCCACCATCTGGACCAAGCTGCGCAATCTCTTGACCGGAGGAGTGATCGAGCACACTTTCCGCTCCGGGGAAAAAATTTCCCGTCCGGACCTGGAGAGCCGGGATATGCAGTATCTCTACCGCGACGGGGATCTATTGGCCTTCATGGACTTTTGGACCTACGAGCAGGTCGAGGCCCGAGCGGACACTCTGGGCGGAAAGGCGGAATACCTCTCAGAGGGCCAGCAGATCAAAGTGGTCCTCTACAGGGGGGATGTTGTGGACGTAAATCTTCCCAACACCGTGGTTCTGGAGGTAACGGACACGGAACCCGGCATCCGGGGGGACACGGTCACCGGAGCCACGAAGCCGGCCACTCTGGAGACCGGGCTGGTGGTGAACGTGCCTCTGTTCATCGAAGTGGGGCACAGGATCAAGGTGGATACGCGCAACGGGGAATACCTGGGCAGGGAATAGAACGGACCTTTCCGTCCCTGACGCGATTGTTCCACCCGGGAAAGGCGCTTTGTTTCGGCGGGGCCTGTTGCGCGATGGACGGCCCCGCCGATTTCGATCCGGCTCTGGCCTGACTGGAAAGGGGGCCAAGGAAGCGATTTTTCCTGTTCATACATGCCAGATCGAATGATGCGCCTTTTCCGGCGTCATTCAAAACGTGCGGCTCCATTGGGCCATCAGGAGCCAAAAGCATCCAGCCACATCCCACTTCCGGGTGTCCGCCATCTTTCCTTTCAACCCGAATACGCCTTATTCCCGATCCGCACAGGGAAGCGAGGCCGAGGCATTCGAGGCCTTCACCTATGGTCGATCTGAACAGGCATCTCAGGGAGCTCGGGGGATTGGCCCTCTTCTTCTTCTGTGCTCTTGTGGTGGTTAGTCTGGCTACGTACTCGCCCCAAGATCCCTCCTTCACCCAGCATCTGAGCCCGGGGTACACCTACGACAACGCAGCCGGAGTCGTGGGAGCCTATCTCTCCGGAGGACTTGTGGAGGCCTTCGGGCTGGCTGCCTGGTACATTCCGCCCCTGCTGGTGCTGACGGGAGGGGGGCTCATGCATCCGCGGCTCCGTCTGGTTCTGCGACGCTGGATCGGGCTTGCCCTGATCTTTGTCTGTCTGCTCGGGCTCATGACCAGCTCCCTTGGCGAAGGCCTGAGCCTTTCCGGTGTAAGCGGGGGCGGGTTGATCGGGGCAGCGCTGTACACCCTGGCCATGAGCTATCTCCATTTCACAGGGGCTTTGATCCTGTTGCTCTTTATGCTCCTTGTGGGAGTCCAGCTGTTTGTGGGCCATTCCTGGGCGGGCGTGTTCGGCAGAATTCGGGATCTGCCTCAACTGATCCGTGGGCCCCGCATGCGCATTCCGCGTCCGCACCTGCCTTTTCGGAGGGCCACGACTCCCGAGCCATCCCCGGCTTTGACCGTCCTCCCTGAGGCCGATGGGGCCAAGAAGAAGAGTCCCTCGGATTCCGGGAACAAGACCCGTTCGAAGGCCCCAAAAAAGCAAGGCGGTTCCTCGGCCTCGAAGAGCTCTGCAGGCGCAAAAAGCAAGACGGGAAGCTACCCTGACTCCGATCTTTTGGCCCCTGTTCCGGAGAAGGGTTCCCCTGCGGACGCCGAGGAGCTGGAGGAGATGTCTTCCAGGCTCACCTCCTGCCTGCTCGATTTCGGGATTAAAGGGGAGCTCATGAATGTGCAGCCCGGACCTGTGGTGACCATGTTCGAGTTCAAGCCGGCTCCGGGAGTCAAGATCAGCCGCATCGCCAATCTGACCGACGATCTGGCCCTGGCCCTCAAGGCATACGCGGTGCGGATCGTGGCCCCCATTCCGGGGAAGGACATGGTGGGGATCGAGGTGCCCAACCGGAAGCGGCAGACCGTCTATTTCCGGGAGCTCGTGGAGTCCACTGCCTTCACCAAAAGCAAGGCCGGCCTGCCCATGGCCCTGGGCCATACCATCGAGGGCAGCCCCAGGGTGGAGGACCTGACGGATATGCCGCATATGCTTGTGGCCGGGGCCACGGGAGCCGGCAAGAGCGTCTGTCTCAACGGGATCATCCAGAGCCTTCTGTTCAAGGCCTCGCCCGAGGAGCTCAGTCTCCTGCTCATCGATCCAAAGCGCATCGAGCTCGCCGTGTACGGCGATCTGCCCCACCTGGTCCATCCGGTGGTCACGGAGATGGATCTGGCCAAGGCCGCTCTGGACTGGGCCCTGCACGAGATGGAGCGGCGCTATCAGGCCATGGCTTCACTGAGCGTCCGGAACATCGCCTCCTACAACAAAAAGCTCGAGGAGCAGCGGCAGAAGGATCCCCAGTCCGTCGAGGGCATGCAGCGCATACCCTATTTGGTGATCATTATCGACGAGCTTGCGGACCTTATGCTCACCGCGGGCAAGGAGGTTGAGAGCAGCATTGTGCGGCTGGCCCAGCTGGCCAGGGCTGCGGGCATCCACATTATCCTCGCCACCCAGCGACCCTCGGTGGATGTGGTGACAGGCCTGATCAAGGCCAATTTTCCGACCAGGATCGCCTTCCAGGTCAGCTCCAAGCACGATTCGCGGACTATCCTGGATTCCGGGGGGGCGGAATATCTCCTGGGCAAGGGGGACCTCTTGTTCAAGTCCACAGCAGGCAGGCTGGAACGTATGCACGCCCCCTTCCTGACTGACGAGGAGATTTCCTCCGTGCTGGAGTTCTGGCGCCTTAAGGGCACTCAGCCCCAAGAGGCCGTTGACCTGGAGCAGTGGAAAAACGGCTCCGGCGGATCGGGGCCCGGATCGGACGGCGACGACGTGTCCAACGATCCCCTCTACGACCAGGCGGTCAATTTCGTCCTGGAACAGGGCAAGGCCTCAATCTCCATGATTCAGCGTCAGCTTCGGATCGGGTTCAATCGCGCGGCCCGCTATGTGGAGCAGATGGAGCAGGACGGGATCGTGGGGCCCCAGGAGGGGAGTAAGCCCAGGATGGTCAATCGGGGGTAGTGACTTTCTCGAATGGGAATCGTCGCTTCTTTCTTGTGTTTTTTTTGTATGAAAATGTGGCAAAGCTGTTGAATTGTTGAGGAATTGTCCGCGAGGTGAAGGCGGGTGGAGCGCATCGCTGGGTTTCATAATACACCTTGGCCTTGTTGGAACCGCTTGAGGTGGAATTGATTCCCTCCAGTCATCATCATTCACACCATTTGAATCCTGCTTCCCCGGAAGTGATCCGGGAATGTCGATGAGGTGTTGCGTATCCTGTCATGGGAAACTCGGGATGAAACCCGCGCTTCAGCGTCCACCCGCCTTCGCCTCGCGCCATTTTCATACTTGGTTGTGCCCGGGTCGGCCCGGGAATGAAAGTTGTATGAAAATGTTTCCAATAGCTTGAATTATATGGAGATACAGCGCGGGAAGC
>CAYNCR010000290.1:0-3608 GCA_964395575.1 uncultured Desulfohalobiaceae bacterium | reverse complement strand
GCTTCAGCGTCCACCCGCCTTCGCCTCGCGTTTTCATGCTTGGTTGTGCCCGGGTCGGCCCGGGAATGAGGGTTGTGAATAAAAAAACCCGTCCGGGGGGAAATGGCCATGACCGAACGCCGATCGGGCTCTCCGGACGGGAAGGAAGAGAAACCTGACAGCACCCCTTCCTTTTTGGAGCTTGAAATAGAGATGCGGCGGAAAAGCTTGTCTTTGCCGCGGCTCTTGCAGGGGCTATTTCTCCATCTCGGAGCGCAAGTTCTGGATCTCTTCGCGGATCACGCGAGCCGCAGCCGTCGGGATTTGAGATTCCATCTCCTGCTGGAGCTCCTGGCGTAGCTTCTGCTTCTGCTCGTCGAGATTCTGCATGGAAGGCAGCTCGCCCTTTACTTCGTTTTTCGCCTCCTGGAGCTCCTGGACCAGAGTCGGCCAGGAAACGAGATTGGATGAGGCCAAGCCGTCCAGGTATTCCTGGATGTTGGCGATCCGTGTCTCCAGATCCTGTGTATGTTCTCGGATCTTGCTCTCTGCAATGCTTTGCATCCGTTCCTCGAGCCTGTTCCAAAAGGGGGCATCCGGGGAAAGCTCGTTCAATGCGCTGACAAGGTGCTCCTCACTGATCCGCTGATCGAATTGGGCGTTTTCCAGTCGTTCCAGCCGCTCAGCCAGGTCCTGTACGTCAATCGCCTCTCCTGTCCCGGAAGCCTCCGGCTTGCTCGCCGCGGACGTCTCGTCAACGTCGAGGGATCGCGGCTCGACCTCCAAATCTTCCTCGGCATCGAGAGCGTGCGTCTCGATCTCCATTTCCTTGTCGTCGTCAAGGGATTGCGGCTCGAGTTCGGTTTCCTCGTCCTCCTGGTCAAGGAGAGCTTGCGGTTCGAGTTCCGACTCCTCCTTGCCCTCCTCGGCTTCGAGGGGCCGGGGTTCCATCTCCGGTTTGTCCTCTCCCCCGGGCTCCTCGGGCTCCAGCTCCTCGGCCTCATCCATCTGGGGAATGTCTTCTATATCCTCTTCCTCAGGCTCTTCCGGAGCAGGCTCTAGGGGGGATGAGACGGAAGATTCCTCTTCGCTGGGCTGCTCCTCTTCGGATTCGGATTCGGACAGTGAGGAGAGCATGTCCTCAGATTTGTCCAGGTCCTCAAGGAGGGCATCAAAGTCCTCTTCGCTGTCAGGCGTGTGGATTCCACCGGTTACTTCTGCTTCATCTTCAGGGGAGAGCGTGGTATCCACGGCCTCGGCTTCAAATCCCGCAGAGAGCCCCTCGTTTTCGTCGTCGAGCTCTTCAAAAAGGGCGTCGAAATCCAGGTCCTCATCGGAAAGACTCGCGTCGGTTTCCTGCGCATCCCCGGGCTCGTCTCCCGGGACTGTGGAGACCTCCGGCTCGTTTCCGGGCTCTTCCGATTCCTCGAGGTTTTCGATTGTTTCCTCAATAAGGGAATCGTCGGATTGTTCTTCGACGACATCGGTCAATTCGATGATGTCGTCCTGTTCCTGGTCCTGCGGGGGATTTTCCTTTTTGGCCATATGAAAACACCTCAAAATTTGCCAGCTGCCACATCCATTTCAAGGAGTAGCAGCAGCCGGCCGGTTGCAACTGCCCAGAAAAAAAGCACATCCGGAAGCCGGAATCTTTCATTCTGAGCAACGTTTGGGCAGAATGTTGATATTCTTTTGGATGCTGTCTAGCGTGCGTTTCTCCGAGCTTGTGCTCAAGGCATCCTTGAGTCTGGATGTGCCTTGATTCGGCCGACTGAATAAAGCGGCTCAAAAGCATTTTCAACAACATCGAAAAGACGGCTTCGGGATGCCATTGTTCGCGTTTTCAGCAAATCAATTTGACACTACGAAAGGCGAATTCCATCTGTCAAGGAGTGATGGGCCTCTATGCTGCCTGTTTGCGAAAAAGGACGGGGCTTGTAGCGGAAATTGACTGAAATATTTTGCAGCGTGACAGAATTGGGACGGTTCGACACGGGAATCGGGTGTTGTCAGTCATAGGCCCAAGAAGCTGTTGGTCCCTGCTAAAGCCGGAGTGAATGGACCCATGGTAAGCAGCAGAAGAAGGCGTTTAGGCTGTGTTCTGTTGCGTATTGGATGTATCAGTTTTTTTGCAAGTTGATCCTGTAAGGGAAATGCAGCGTAAATTCAGTTCAGTCGAGGCCTAATTGAATCTCCCCCAAATTGCACCGAGGGGCTCGAGATCCTTTCTGTTTTTCGCAAAGAAACGGAAAAAGGGAGCTGTCGTCTACGACTTTGGTACTTCTTCTCGGATGCCAAGAGCAAATGAGAACGAGCCGCCTCCGGAAAGCCCTCTTTCCGGAGGCGGCTTGTTTAGAGTTGCACCTTCTTGGCGGCCTCGAGGGCCGCGGTGAAGTCTTCCTCGGTGTGGACGAAGGACGTGAAAGTACACTCAAAGTTTGCGGGTGAGAGATAGATGTTTTGATCACGCATCTGCCGGTAGAATGCGCCGTAAAGCGCTGTATCCGTCTTTTGCGCCGATGCGAAGTCCGTGACCGGATCCGGTGTGAAGAAGAGAGTAAAGAGGGAGCCGATGGAGTTGAGTTGGATGGGTCCGGCCTTGGGCTCGAGCACATCCCGGAGCTGGTTTGCGAAGTTGCGAGTGCGTTCCTCCAGCTCCCCGTAGTCCATTTTGGACAGGGAGCGCAGTGTGGCTGCGCCAGCCGCCATGGCCACCGGATTTCCTGCCAGGGTGCCGGCCTGGTACACGCTGCCGCAGGGGGCGAACATCTCCATGACCGCCTTATGGCCGCCGACAGCGCCCACAGGGAATCCGCCGCCGATGATTTTGCCCATGCAGGTCAGGTCGGGAGTGACGCCGAAATAGCCCTGGGCTCCGGAATAGGCCACTCTGAAGCCGGTAATCACCTCGTCGAAGATGAGCTGGGTCCCGTTTTCGCTGCAGAGACGGCGCAGCTCGGTCAGGAACTCTTGGTCCGGGACAACGGTGCCCATGTTGCCGGCGACGGGCTCCAGGATGACAGCGGCCAGCTCGCTGCCGTGCTCGGCAAAGAGGTCACGGGCCGCCTGGGGGTCGTTGTACGGTGCGATGAGGGTGTCCTTGACCGTATCCTCGGGCACTCCGGGAGTGCCGGGAATGGAGAGGGTGGCCATCCCCGAGCCCGCCTTGGCCAGAAGGCTGTCCACATGCCCGTGGTAGTTGCCCTCGAACTTGAGGATCTTGTTTCGGCCCGTATAGGCGCGTGCGGCGCGAATGGCGCTCATGCTGGCCTCGGTGCCGGAGTTGACCAGGCGCACCATGTCCACTCCGGGAAGGGCGTCGATGATCAGCTCTGCCAGCTCCAGCTCGCCAGTGCAGGGAGCTCCGAAACTGGAGCCCTTGTCCAGGGCCTCGCGGGCGGCGCGCAAAACTTCCGGATGGGCGTGCCCGAGGAGGAGGGGCCCCCAGGAGAGGACATAGTCGATCATCTCCCTGCCTTCTTCGGTCACGATCCGGCTTCCGGAGCCCTGGTGGATAAAGAGTGGCTCCGTGCCCACGCTGCGGCAGGAGCGCACGGGGCTGTTCACGCCCCCCGGAATAAGCTCCCTTGCCTTGGCATTGAGCTCTGTGGAATCGGTCATAGGCTCGC
>CAYNCR010000289.1:1051-3643 GCA_964395575.1 uncultured Desulfohalobiaceae bacterium | reverse complement strand
TTATTACCCATTGTGTGCA
This sequence comes from uncultured Desulfohalobiaceae bacterium, assembly GCA_964395575.1. Taxonomy (GTDB): domain Bacteria; phylum Desulfobacterota; class Desulfovibrionia; order Desulfovibrionales; family Desulfothermaceae; genus JAIPDU01. The sequence goes on along the minus strand of CAYNCR010000289.1, from coordinate 3,624 downwards.
TGGCATATTTTGGGTAATTCGGTCGTTAGTTACCCACATCACGCATAGCACAAAGTGTGTAATTAAGCCTTGGACGAACCATATCAATGCCCCTATGCACTACCTCCCTCAGTCCCTTAGGTAAGTTTCAAAAGGATCACAAAGGGACGAACACAACATACTTTTCATCAGTGATTTGGAGTGGTTGAACGTACTTCTATACATCTTCGGAGTGAGCCATGGGATATTATGCGGATTCCAGTGCTTATCAACTTTGGCACTGCCAAAAAATTCGAATAGAAGCGATTTGTGCTCTAAAAGGGCCAAGTCCGGGGAACGGCCCACGAATTGGCACGAGTCGCCGCCCCAATGAAACCCTGCTGAGCAGGTACAAAGCTTTCAGCGTAGATCTTTCATGGGGCAGGCGAATGAAAAAAGAACAGTGCTCTGCCCTCTTCGCCGCCGCACCGCTGCGCGAAAGCTCTTGGCTGCCGCGCTGAGCGTCAGCACTGATTCGCGCGTATTCGCGAAGATTCGTGGGCAGTATCTTTCCCCGCGAATTGACTGGCACACCTATAAGGGGTATTTTGAGTATATCTTGAAGAATACCGGAGGATCCAGTTCGTTGGATGCGTTTCAATCGAGGCTTGCATAAAATGAGTGAATGAGGAGCAACTCATGGAAACCGAAATACTGTTTCTTGTTAAGGAATGCGATGAAGGCGGTTATGAAGCCAGAGCCCTCAATCATTCCATTTTTACTGAAGCCGATTCCCTCGAAGAGCTTAGGACAATGGTGAAAGATGCTGTGGCTTGTCATTTTGATACCGGCCACGGCCCCAGGTTGCATGCATGATGGAAGTGCATCACCTCAGGTAGTGAGAAGCCATTTCCACAAGGGAATGATCGTGATTTGCTTGGCCTCTTCTTTCACTGTTTCCTCATGATCCTTGGTTACAATATATCCGTGATTCGAGCGAAAAAAATCCAAGGCTTCCATAAGCCCGTTCAGCTCTCTTTTACGAGTTGTACGGTCACTTAGATCATAGCTTATATTGGCAATAATTGCCCCGGCTTGAGTCTGGCAATAAAAATCTACCTCCTGTTTCTCCAGAAAATAGTAGACTTGATCGGATTTGCGTCTGAGATGCAAAAAAGCTGCATTCTCGTAGAGTCTTCCAAAATCAGGGGATAGTGATACATCATAAATAGAGCGAAACCCATTGTCTATAGCATATATTTTTTTGGGGTTTCGCTGTTCTTCGCGAACCGAATTCCTGAATATAGGCACACTGAACACGGCAAAGGCATCATTGAGATAGGAAAAGTAATCGAAAAGTGTATCCTTGCTTAGTTTGAATCCTTGAGACTTCAAGTCATTGTAGAGCTTGCTCAAGCTGAGAGATGTAGCCATGTTGGAGAAACAATATTTGACAAGGTGCTTCATGAGAGCATGATTCTTGATTCCATATCGATCAATGATGTCTTTATAGATAATTAAATCTGCATAATCCTTCAGTGTTCTTGATCTGATATCCGGCAATGCACCTATTGTTTCAGCAAAACCTCCATGGTGAACATAATCTTCAAAAGCATTGACTATGTAGCTCAATGATCTTGAAGAGTGTATGTTGATCTCTATACCTCGAAATCTTAAGTACTCGGAAAATGAAAAAGGGAATACTTCATAAGTAATGGTCCTTCCTCGTAGAGAAGTAGCCATTTCAGCGCTCAATAGCTTTGATGAGGATCCAGTGATAAAAATCTCTATATTGAGAGTATCATATATCCTTCGTATGAATTTTTCCCAATTGGAAACATTTTGGACTTCATCAAAAAAGAAATAAACCTTTTCTTCTCTCTTTTGTGGAAAAAGCTCATAATACGCCTCTATAAGACCATCAAGATCTTTGAGACCAAGCGGAAAAAGACGATCATCCTCGAAATTCACATAAACGATGCGGATCGGATCAATGCTTTGCCTCAGTTTTTGAATGAGATGATAGAGGATAGATGTTTTGCCGCTTCGTCTGACTCCTATTAATGAGACGATCTTGCCTGAATCAAGCGGAACCTCGAGATCGCGCGGTGTTGTGGGGTGCAACTGGTGCTCATGAAAGTCGGTAATGATCCTTTTAAAGAGATCTTTCATGATTTCGTCCCTCCTTGAGAGGACAAAAATGTCATTTTTTATCCTCGTAGTCAATGACAATTTGGAGTGAGCCTTAAGCAGAAAGGCTGTTTGACACTTTCCTCTGTCTCAACCTGCGACCAATCATCAAATACCAGTCACCAGTTACGATCAAATTATGGGCTACGGGCACTCCCCCAACCGAGAGCTCATGTGCTCCCGGGACATGGCCAGGGCCTGCGTGCACGTGATGGAGCGGGTGGATTTTTCCGACATCAAGCGAGACCGCAGCGGGACCAATCCAGGTGGAGCAACTTGTGGCCAGGGGCTACAAGAAGTCAGAGATTGCCCGCAAACTGCAACTGTCCAGAAAGACCATATACAACACCCTGCAAAACCATAGCTGAAGCATTACCCATTTCATGCCATGCACTGTGTGAGTAATTGCTCCTCTTTGTTACCCA
>CAYNCR010000289.1:0-1041 GCA_964395575.1 uncultured Desulfohalobiaceae bacterium | reverse complement strand
ATGGCACGAAATGGGTAGTTGGTGAACAAGAATATGCTGCAACGTGTTTGTCGAGCGCGGATCGGGCGAGGCTTTTTGACAGGGCTGTGTCTTGGTGCGCTGCTGTTGGCTGGAGCAAAGACGGGCCTGGCTTTAGACCCGGATGCCATACTCGTCGTCGCCAACAGAAAGGCGGCGCGGAGTGTGGGGCTTGCCGAATACTACATGGACAAGCGCAATATTCCCAAGGAGAATCTGCTGCAGGTTTGGATCACGGATTCGGAAAGATGCAGCCGCCAGGAATATGATAAGCAACTGGTCAAGCCGTTGCGCAGGGAGCTGAAAAACCGACAAAATATTCGCTGTCTGGTGCTCATGTACGGCATGCCCTTGAAAGTGGCCGGACCGCCGCTCTCGGAGAAGGAAAAAAGGCGCATGCGCGAGCTTAAACAGAAACGGAAGCGTCTCAAGAACAAGATCGAACAGAGTGGAGATGATCAGCAGGCAGCCTTGAAAAAGAAGCTGCAGCAGCTCAAAAAGAAGATCCGGAAGGAAAAGAACAGGCGCAATCGCTCGAGCTCAGTGGATTCCGAGCTGGCCCTGGTCCAGGCGGGAGATTACTCCCTGTCCCTGTGGCAGCCCAATCCCTATTTTGTGGGCTTTCGGGACAAGGAGCTCTCTCTGGCCAAGGAGGATGTGCTTTTGGTGTCTCGTCTGGACGGACCGAACAGCGACACGGTCAAGCGCATAATCCGGGACAGTCTCAAGGCGGAGCAAAACGGCCTCACCGGACGGGCCTGTTTCGACGCCAGATGGCCCGAGCCGGAGGAAGCCCAAAAATCCGGATACAAATTCTATGACTGGTCCATCCACAAGGCGGCCGAGCGGGTGGAGAAGAGCGGCGAGCTCAGGGTGAAAGTGAATGACAGCGGGGAGCTCTTTCAGTCGGGGGAATGCCCGGAAGCCGCTCTATACTGCGGCTGGTACAAGCTGGCCCATTATGTGGACGCCTTCGAGTGGCAGACCGGGGCGGTGGGCTACCATATCGCTAGCCAGGAGTGC
>CAYNCR010000288.1:0-3644 GCA_964395575.1 uncultured Desulfohalobiaceae bacterium | reverse complement strand
TGGCAGCTCGGATCCCTCATCCCCGGAATCCTCACTCCGCGGCTTTTCGGGGCGCTCTCTTTCCTCGCGGCTGATGGCCAGTCCCCGTCGTCTGCCCTCCTCTCGGTAGGAGCCGCTCCCGAGGCGGATCTCGGCCATAGAGGACACCGCGATGGCCGGCCGATCCACAACCGGGCAGGCGAATTCGCAGGCCCCGCAGCCCGTGCAGCGTTCCTCCCGCACATGGGGCACCGCCACGTCCACGCCCGGGGCCCGGCTCAACTGCACAGCCCCGTAGGAACAGGCCTCGTCGCAGACCAGACAGCGCTCGCCCCACTCCCAGGCCAGACATTTGCGCCGATCCACCACTGCGGTGCCCATCTTGGCCCACATCTTCTCCTCCCGGGATAAATGCCGTATGGCCTGTGTGGGACAGACCTGTCCGCACAAGGTGCACCCGGGCTCGCAGGGTCCGCTGCGGGCCACTGCCACCGGGGTCTGGAATCCGGACCAGCCAGCGCGCCCCATGGCGGGCTGCAGCATGTCCGTGGGGCAAATGCGCAGACAGAGCCCGCAGCGGATGCAGCGGCCCAGGAAGTCATCCTCGGGCAGGGCTCCGGGAGGCCGGATAAGCTCTCCGGCAAGGATCCGCTTGCCCTCCTCCCGTCTACTCCAGGCCTCAAGCAGCCCGGCCCTGCCCACAAAGGCCACTGCCCCGGCGGCGGCCAGGGTCTGCACCGCCGCCCGTCTGCCGGGAAGAAAAGGCTCCGGATCGGGCAGTGTCCGCCGCACGCCGAGGCCGCGAAAGGCTATGGCCCCTTCGGGGCAGAGCGCGACGCAGCGCTGGCAAACGATGCACTCCTCGTGCCGGGTATGTCTGGGATCGCTGCGGATGGCTCCCATGGGACAGCGCTTGCGGCACAGACCGCAATCGGTGCAGGCGTCCGAGACGGTGCGGCGGAAGACGGGCCGCCGGGCCGCAAGGGCAAAGACGGCTCCGGCCGGACAGAGGAAGCGGCACCAGAACCTGGGCAGGAAATACTGCAGCATGAGGAGCGCGGCGAAGAAGAGGAGGAAGAACCAGGCCCCCAGGTAGCGGTCTGGGGGAAGTCCCAGGGCGCTGGCGGCCCGGTCCGAGAGGAGGCCCGCCCCGGAGAGCCCGGATAGAAGGAACTCCCCCAATGGTCCCAGGACCAGGATGAAGAGCCTGCCGGCAAGGGTGAGCGGCGCTCCCCAGTAGGCCAGATTCAGGCCCAGCAGAGCGGCGGTGGCGATGAACAGGAGCACCAGGTACTTGGCCCCGGTCCACCCCTCGCCCGCCGGCTCGGCCCGTGGCTTTCCCGCAACTGCCGGCCGTACCGCGTCGCAGGTGGTCCCCAGAGGGCAAACATGGCCGCAGAAAAAGCGGCCCAGGATCCAGGTGAGGAACAGGAGAAAAAGGAGCACGCCAAGCCCGGGCAGCAGGATGCGCCCGGACAGTACTGCTCCCAGGTAGGCCGCCGGGTCCAGGGCGAAGACCCGGGCGGGATCGACGACTCCGGTGAGGAGCGGACCGGCCGCGAGGAGCAAAAGCAGGAACAGGACCAGGCACAGGGCCTGCAGGGTCCGCTGGAAGCGGGTCATGCCCGGGCTGTCCGGGTGCTGAGATTCTCCACGTCCATCCGGCCGAATCCTCGTTCATGGGCCTCGCGGATATGGCCCACCTTTTCCGGAGGGACGGAGCGGCCGTACCACCGGACCATGGTCACTGCCTTGGCGTCCGCGGCGACCATGTCCCTGGAGGCGATCACCGTGTCCGGACGGGCCACCTCTCCGGGGCCGGAGGGACCCTCGCTGGTCAGGGCCCGCGTTGCGTCGACCACGGTGAGGTCCGCCCGCAGCTTGGTGGAAAGATCCACGATGGCCGTGTTCAGATCGTATTTCCAGTGCAGCGACCCCCGGTCCAGGATCAGGCCCATCATGCCCTTCATGGACAGGCTAACTCCTGTGCTGCCGTGATGCTTGGCCACGGGCGCGGCGATGAGCACGTCCGCGGCCAGGGCCTCCTTGAGAAAATCGCTGGAGGCGAGCTGTTTGCCCTGAGGGATGTCCGCGGATTGAAAGCGATGCGACGAGGAGGGCGTCTGCACCACAACTCCCTGGGGCAGCTCCCGCTCCAGTCGGCCGATCCCCGTCTCTTCCCGGCAGGCAGCCGGATCCCGCAGGGTATGGTCCATGACGTAGACTCTTGAGGCCCCGTTCTGCAGGCACATGCGTGCCAGGGCCTCCACCACGTCGGGATGAGTGGTGACTCCGGCCTCGGGACCCGCTGAAAAGCTCATGTTGGGCTTGATGAGCACATTGTCCCCTTTACGGACAAAGGCCTCCATACCGCCCATGAGCTCAACTGCGGCCCGCGTGGCAGGGCCCGGATCGCCCTTTCCCAGACCCAGATGCGGGGCATCCGGATCGGCAAGGGCCACTGAAGGGGCCAGCCCCGCAGCGGCGAGAGACGCCATGCTGCAGGCCAGAAAACTGCGCCGCGTCAGGGCGCCGTGCCCAGAAAGATGCCTTGACGTGGGTGCCATACTGTATCTCCGGATTCCCGATGTTCGCAGAAATATGCCGCGCTTTTCACGCAGCAAAGACAGGAACAATTATCATTTTAAGCATATCCCGCCCCCTTCCACAGGTCAACATAAGGCTATTGCCGGTTCAGGGCTCTGGCGGCCGAATCGCCTCCTCCCCGCCACTTTGCTCCCGTCTCATACGCCTATTCCCAAGGTTCATCGTCCATCGCCCATAGATTATCGCCTCAGTCTTTTTCCCTAGCTTGACATTCCTGGAATAGACCGGCACCAAGTTACAGCAACAGCAAGGTAAACGGAAGAATCCTTGTGTCCCAGCCGCTTGACACACGCGCGAGCGTTCGATAGGAGTTCAGTTCTTGACCAATGGTCACAAAATGACCTCGGGTCAAACCTATGGTTACCAAGCAGCGGGAAAAATCACTCCAGACACGCGAAGAGCTCATGGAACAGGCGGTGGCGGTCTTCTGCCGCAAGGGGTTCGAACAGGCCACTATCGCCGAAATCACGAGCGAAGCCGGGTACGCCAAGGGCAATTTCTACCGGCACTGGAGGAGCAAGGACCAGATCTTCCTGGACATCATGGAGGAGCGCCTGCGGGCTTACCGGGCTTCGCGCGGAAGAAAGCTGGAACAGGCGGAAAGTGCGGAGCAGGCTGTCCAGGTGATTCTGGACTTCCTGGAGACCATCATCGACGACACCGCCTGGTCCCGGGTGGTCCTGGAGTTCACCACGCACGCCTTCGGAAGCGAGGAGCTGAAAAAACAGCTCAACCGAAGCAGCTACCGGCTCAACACCTCCCTGTTCGCGGATCTCCTGGCGCCCTTCATCGCGGACCGGCAATCCACCCAAAAGCTGGGCGCCCTAATCACCGCGCTTTTCGAGGGCTTTCTCATCCAGCAGTTCCTGGAAACACACGCCCTGGATAAGCAGGACCTGCGCGAGGCCGCCCTCATCCTGGCCCGCAGCTTCCTGGACTGATTCGATCCTACCGGGTGCGGAGGAGCTCCCGCCCGCTAGGGAGACTCATACAGCCATCATTTCCGGACCGACCCGGGCACAACCAAGCATGAAAATGGTGCGCGGGGAGCCCTGTTG
>CAYNCR010000287.1:0-3647 GCA_964395575.1 uncultured Desulfohalobiaceae bacterium | reverse complement strand
ACGAGGCGCACATGCAGGAACAGTCAGTCCGAATCGGTCTTGCCGGCTTGGGAACAGTCGGCGGGGGTCTAGCGGAAATCCTCCGCGAAAATCGGGAATGGATTCAGAAGCGTCTGGGCCGGGAGATCCGGATCACGAAGGTCCTGGTCAAGGACATGAACAAGGAGCGCGACGTACCGCCTCCGCCCGATGCCAAGCTCACCGGCTCCATGGAAGAGCTGGTCGGCGATCCGGATATCGATATCGTGGTCGAGCTCATCGGCGGGGAGGAAGCGGCCTATCACCTGATCACGCGAGCCCTTGAGGAGGGCAAGTCCGTTGTCACCGCGAACAAGGCCCTTCTCGCCGAACACGGGAGCGAGCTCTTTCGCCTGGCGGCGGACTATGGGGCGGGGCTCGCCTTCGAGGCCAGCGTCGCCGGCGGCATCCCCATCGTGAAGACCCTGAAGGAGAGCCTGGCCGGAAACCGGATCAAGTCCCTGACCGGCATCCTCAACGGCACGGACAACTATATCCTCTCCGAAATGACCGACAGGGGCATCTCCTTCCAGGAGGCCCTGGGTCAGGCCCAGGACCTGGGTTACGCCGAGGCGGATCCCACCCTGGACGTGGACGGGTACGACGCCGCTCACAAGCTCGCCGTGCTCATCCGGCTGGCCTCTGGGTGCGACTATTCCTATTCGGATCTGCCGGTCCACGGAATTCGCGGGGTTGAGGCCTACGACATCGACCGGGCCAGGGCCTTCGGGTATCGGATCAAGCTCATCGCGCAGCTCAAGGACCGTTCCGGATCGCTGCAGACCGGAGTATTCCCCGCCCTGATCCCCGAAGGGGACATCCTGGCCAAGGTGGACGGCCCCTTCAACGCCGTCCATATCGAGGGTGACGCAGTGGGCCCGGTCATGCTCTACGGTCAGGGCGCCGGGGATCTGCCCACGGGAAGCGCCGTACTCTCGGACATCATGGATCTGGCCCGCGGCAACTGCCACTCCAACACAGGCTTCGTCAATGACGCCCTGGACAAGGCGGATCCGCTGCCTTCCGAGCTCACAGTGTCCAAGCACTACTTCCGCTTTACCGTCCAGGATCGCCCGGGAGTGCTGTCCATTCTCTCCGGGATCATGGGCGAGCACAACATCAGCATCGCCCAGGTGGTGCAAAAGCAGGAGCCGAGCGACGAGGCCGTCCCGGTGGTCTTCCTGACCCACTCCGCCCAGCTCAAGGATGTGAACAACGCCCTGGCAGAGATCGAGAAGCTAAGCTTTATCAAGGCCCCCACACGACATTACAGGATCCTGTAGCATGACCCGCAAGCTCGTTTTCCTCATTCCCGACGGCATGGGCGACTCCCCCCTGCCCGAGCTCGACGGACACACTCCCCTGGAGACGGCGCGCACCCCGAACATGGATCGGCTCGCCTCGGAAGCGACGCTGGGACGATGTCGAACCATTCCCCCGGGGCAGCCTCCGGGCTCGGATATCGCCAACATGGCCCTTCTCGGCTTCGATCCGGATGTGCACCACACCGGCCGCGGCCCTATCGAGGCGGCTGCCCAGGGCCTGGAAGTGGGGGACGAGGACCTGATTTACCGCCTCAATCTGTGCAGGGTGAGCGCCTTCGCCCCGGACGGGATCATGGAGGACCACAGCGGCGGCCATGTGGACACGGATCCGGCCCGTTCCTTTCTGGATCGCCTGAGCCGTGAGCTCGACGAGGAAGAGCTGGAGCTGGCCCCGGGGTTTCAATACAGGCATCTGCTCGTTCAGCGCGGAGGCATCGCCCGGCCCGAGGCCGGTCTCGCCATCAGCCCACCCCACGACATCCTGGGCAGAGAGCTCGGCCCGGATCTGGAGCAATACGCCAAAAGCCCGCTCCTGAACGGCCTGGTCCACACCGCCGCCAGGATGCTGCGCAACGACGGGGAGCTCGGGGCCAACGCGGCCTGGCCCTGGGGTCAGGGGCCGCCCCTGAAGCTGCCCTCCTTCAGGGAAACATTCGGCCTCTCCGGCGGAGTTATCTCCGCAGTGGACCTGATCAAGGGGCTGGGGCGCTCGGCAGGGCTCGAGCTCCTCCACGTCCCCGGCGCCACCGGCGGTCCGGACACCGACTACCGCGGCAAGGCGGAATCGGCGCGGGAATTCCTGCAGCGCGGGAATTTTCTCTATCTCCACCTGGAAGGGCCGGACGAGTGCAGCCATGCGGGCTCAATCGAAGAGAAGATTCGCTGCATCGAGCACTTCGACGAGCTCATCGTGGGGGATCTCCTGGAATGGATGCGGGAGCGGGACATCTGTTGCATGATCGCCTGCGATCATCTCACTCCCATCCCCTTGCGAACCCACGCCCCGGATCCGGTGCCCTTTCTCTTCCACGATCCCAGCGTCCCCGCCGATGGGCACGAGCGCTTCAGCGAGGCCGAGGCCGAAAAATCCGGCCTGTTCCTGGAACAGGGAACAGACCTTTTGCCCTGGATCCTGAAAAGGATGGAAGACAGGGTATGAGCCAGGATATATCCCTGCCCCAGCCGGAAGCCCTTTGGAGCCACCGCGTCTACTACGGCGAGACGGACGCCATGGGGGTTGTCTACTACGCCAATTACCTCCACTGGTTCGAGCAGGCGCGGAATCAGCTCCTTCTGGACTGCGGCTCAGGCTACAGCCTGATCGAAGCCGAAGGCCTGTATCTGCCGGTCAGCGAAGCGCACTGCACCTACATCGAGCCCGCCCGCTTCGACCAGGTCATCGCCGTCCGCTGCGGTATCGGGGAGTGGAAACGGGCCTCGATGTGCTTTGTCTACCGCATCCTCAATTGCAGCACCAACGACCGCCTCATCACCACGGGCTGGACCAGGCATGCCTGCGTGGACGCCGACGGACGGATGCTCCGAATACCCGAATGGTTCCGGCAGCTCTTCTGCTGAGGCCCCAAGCCCCGGAAAACGCTCCGAAGCTGCCTCCCGGCCCCTTTTCCTTCATCAACATCAAGACAAGCCTTAAGGAGAGCCACAGTGAAGCGACTGGCATCCCATACCCTGGAGATCACCCCCCATTTCGACATGGAAAGCTATATGCTCCTCTCCGGCCAGCAGCGCCTGGACGGCGAGACCGCAAAACTGCTGGAGCAGGACTGGCACCGTATCCACTCCTATCTGCGGGCCTATCAGCTGGGTGAAAACAAGGGCTACATCGTGATCTACCTGGACAGCAACTTCGACCGGGAGCTGGAGCAGGCCCGGGAGCAGAGCCGCGACAGCGCGGAGCGCCTGGAGCTCCTGGCCCAGGCCATGATCATGGCCGCTCTGTCCGAGGTGCTCCCAGAAAGCGCGATGAAGGGCTGCGCCCCGGTTCCGGAACCGGACAAGGTGCTGAAGAACTCCCTGGCCGACCTGGGGCTCACCATGGAGAACAACGGCAGCCTGAATGTTTCCTTCGGATTGGTGACCGAGACACCTTATCGCGGGGAGTGTGAAAACTGCCTTATCAAGAGCACCTGCTCCAAGCGGATGCTGCAGCAGTCGGGCTAGCCCGTGCCTTGATTACGCCGGTATGCGCTTTCCCCGGGGATTGCACGCCTCGAGCTTTCGGGATACCATTTTTTGTATGAAAATGTGTACAACCTGTTGAATTGTTACGTTCAATTGTCGGGC
>CAYNCR010000286.1:0-3667 GCA_964395575.1 uncultured Desulfohalobiaceae bacterium | reverse complement strand
TGAACCGCTTTCTTCCCAACAATCCCGCCATCGGTTTGTGTCAGTACGACATGCGGCGCTTCGAGGCCGAGGTCATCCTCGATGTGCTCGACACCCACCCCATCGTAGTGGTTGGGGACCGCTACTACGAGAATACATACTATCTTTCCCCTGAGGAATACCTGGATCCGAACCGGGCCGAAGCCGAGCTGAGCCGCCGTCTGGAGCAACTGGAGCGCAATCGGCTGGACCAGGAGGCCCTTAGGGAGAGTGAGGCGAGCTATAGAGAAATTTTTGAGCATGCGCCTGTGGGCATATTTCAGACGGATTCCACTGGGACGGTGCATCGGATCAATTCCGAGATGGCCCGCATTCTCGGCGCATCCTCCCCGGAAGAGGCCCTGGAGCATTTCCGGAATCTGGACAGGGACCTCTATGTTTATCCCGAGCGGAGGGACAAATTCCTTCGTCTGCTTCGGGAGCGGGGCGAGGTACAGAACTTCGAATACGAGGCCCGCCGTCTCGAGGGAGGGAGTGTATGGCTCAGCATGAACGCCCGGATCAGAGAGTGGCTTCCGGATGGATCATTTCTCATTGAAGGTTTCAGCACGGACATCACCGAGCGCAAGCGGGCCGAGTCGGCCCTGCGGGAGAGCGAAAGCAAATTCCGCAATATCTTCAACAGCTCCAGTGACGCCATCTTCATCCACGACAACAAAGGCCGCTTCCTGGAGGTGAACGACGTGGCCTGCGAGCGTCTGGGCTATACCCGCCAGGAGCTGCTCCGGATGAGCCTCGTGGAAATCGACGGCTCGGAGGCCTCGCGAAGGGCGTCGGATCGGATGCGTTTCCTGGAGCAAAACGGCAGACTGTCCTTCGAGGGCACCCATGTGCGAAAGGACGGGGAAGAGGTGCCGGTGGAGATTACCAGCCGCCTGATCGAGTACGAGGGCGAGACCGTCATTTTGAGCACGGCCCGGGATATCGGCGAGCGCAAGGAGGCCGAGGCTGAGCGGGAGAGAGCGGAACAGGAGCTCCGAAAATATCAATACCTTCTGGACAAGTCCCAGGAAATCGCTCACCTGGGGAGCTGGGAGCTGGACGTGGCTACAGGGGCGCTCTCCTGGTCCGACGAGACCTACCGCATTTTTGGGCTCGCACCTCAAGATCGCCCCATGGATTATGAAACATTTCTGCGGTTTGTTCACCCGGAGGATCGGGAAGCGGTGCATTCCGCATACTGGGAGTCCGTCTGCAATAGTCTGGATACCTACGAGATCGAGCACCGCGTCCTGCCTGCTTATGGAGCTGAAGTCCGCACGGTACTGGAGAAATGTTTCCACTCTCGGGATGAGACAGGGGACGTGGTCCGGTCCATTGGCATGGTTCAGGATATTACCGAACAAAAGCGGAACGAGGATGAAATCAGGAAAAGAGAGCGGGAAATCCAGGCCATCTTCAATACGGTGACTTCCGGCATTATCCTCGTGGATCGGCGAGGCCACATCATCCATGCCAATAGAGCCATGGAAAAAATGCTCCAGCTGGATACTGAGGCCATAGTAGGCTCTCGGTATATGGACCATGTTTATGAGTTGGATATGGAAAATGCCTCCACCAAAATGCGTCAACTCATGGACGGGGAGCTGGATTATGTGGATCTGGAGCGGCTTTATCATAGAAGCGACGGATCGACTTTCTGGGGCCATCTCTCCGGAACGCGGCTTTACGCTCCGGATGGCTCCCTCTGGGGGCTTGTGGGCGTCATTACGGATATCACCGAGCGCAAGCAATTCGAAGAAAAAATCCGGCACCTCAACCGGGTGCTGTCCGCCATTCGCAACGTGAATCAGCTCATCACCACGGAAAAGGATCAGGATCGGCTTATCCGGGGCGCCTGCGACCGGCTCATCGAGACCGGCGGCTATGATTCGGCCTGGATCGGTCTGCTGGACCAGGCGGGAAGGTGTTTCACCTGGGCCGAGGCGGGTCTGGAAGCATCCTTTTCGGCTTTCTCCGGACAAATCGCCACGGGACGACTTCCGGTTTGCGCCAGACGGGCCCTGGACAACTTAGACCTTGAGGTGGTGCGGGATACGGAAACACTCTGCTCCGGTTGCTCCCTGTCAGGTGCCTCCCCGGATTCGGCTCGGATCCTCTCCCCCCTGATGCACCAGGGGATTGTTTTCGGGGTGATGGCCGTGTCCCTTCCGTCCTTCCGTGCCGAGGATGAGGACGAGCTGGATCTGGTCCGGGAGCTGGCTGGGGACATTGCTTTTGCCCTGTACGATATCAATCTGGAGCAGGATCGGGTCCGGGCTGAGGTGGAGCTCATGGATTCGGAGCGTTTCCTCAGCTTTACCCTGGACGGTCTCACCGCTCATATTGCGGTCCTGGACAAGGAAGGAGAGATCGTTCTGGTGAACCAGGCCTGGCGGGAGTTCGCCGAGGCGAACGGTATTGCCGCGGTCCATGTTTCAGAAGGGATCAATTATCTGACAGTCTGTTCCGGGGCTTCAGGCGAGTGTATTGAAGGGGCCGAAACCTTCGCCCAGGGTGTCAGAGAGGTCATCACCGGAGAGAGGGAATTCTTCAGTCTGGAATACCCCTGCCCGTCGCCGGATGAGGAGCGGTGGTTCATCGGTCGCGTCACCCCATTTTCCGAGGCACCCCCCCGGCGCGTGGTTGTCAGTCATTGGGATATTACCGAGCGCAAGCAGATGGAGGACCGGCTCCGGGAGATGAGCCTGTATGACGCCCTGACCGGGTTGTACAACCGCTCCCTGTTCGAGGAGGAGACCCGGCGTCTGCAGGACGAGCGCTACTGCCCCATGGGGATCATTGTCTGCGACATCAACGGGCTCAAGCTCATCAACGACACTATGGGGCACACCCAGGGGGACAACCTGTTGCGGACCTTCGCGGATATCCTGAAACGCTGCTTTCGCAGCAGTGATATTACGGCCCGGATCGGGGGCGATGAGTTCGCGGTATTGCTTCCCGAGAGCAGCCCGGAGACAGTGAGGGAATGCAGCCAGCGCATACGCCAGGAGGTGGAGCGGTATAATGCTCAGGGTCCGAGTTTCTGTCTTTCCGTTTCCCTCGGTTTTGCTGTGGAAGATGGTCCGTCCCTGGATACGAAGAAGCTCTTCAAGAAGGCGGATGACATCATGTACAAGGATAAGCTGCAGCAGAGCTACAGCTCCCGAAGCGCCACTGTGCAGGCCCTGATCAAGACCCTGGAGGCACGGGACTTCATCACCGACGGCCATGCCGGGCGCTTGCACGACTACGCTCAGAAACTGGGTCAGATCCTTGGGCTCTCCGAGGAGCGGCTGAACGATCTGCAGATCCTGGCCCGCTTCCACGATCTGGGGAAAGTGGGCATTCCGGACCATATCCTGTTCAAGCCGGGCCGCCTCACCGACGAGGAGTTCGAGGAAATGAAGCGCCACTGCGAGATCGGGCACCGTATCGCCCTGTCCACCTCGGATCTGGCTCCTGTGGCGGACTACATCCTCAAGCACCACGAATGGTGGGACGGCCGAGGCTATCCCCTGGGCCTTGAGGGTGAGGATATTCCCCTGGAGTGCCGTATTCTGGCCATTGTGGACGCGTATGACGCCATGACCAGCGAACGCCCCTATAAAGGGGCTATGTCCCATGAGGAGACCGTGCATGAGCTGCG
>CAYNCR010000285.1:0-3667 GCA_964395575.1 uncultured Desulfohalobiaceae bacterium | reverse complement strand
TCATTTCAGCGGAGACGATGCCAGATTTTCTTCGCTCGCCACGTGGGGGAAGCCCGACCGTGAACATGCTTTCAAGTGACAAAAGATTTGTCTCTGGGGAAATTTTGCTGGATCCCGGAAAACAGCAGCCACCGAGAGTCGGGTGGGGGCAGGGATGCCCCCACGTGGCGAGCGTTAGAAAATCCAGAGTCGGAGCTGCATGAGTCAAAATGCCCCGTGTCGGCTTACGGTTCGGCAAAGTGCTGAATAGTTACAAAAAAAAGTTCCGATGAACGAAACGGGAGCCGCTTCCCGATATCACGTCATATGGGCCTGAAGAGTCGAGAAAGAACAACAGGGGAACGCGCCTGTCGGATGGCCTTGCTATAGGGCTAATAAGGGTTCATGTATCCCGAAGGCCGACACTCTGTCAAGGTGCGGCAGTCGGGCGTTTTTCCGGAATCTGGCCGGGATTGGGAGCGGGAAGCGAGCCCTGGCCGGTACCCAGTTGGGTCAGTGCCACTCCGGGAATGATCAGCACGGCGGCGACAAGGTGGCGCAGCCCCAGGGGTTCGGAAAGCACCGCGTATCCGGCCAGGCCGGAGACCACGGGCACCAGGTTCATGAACACCGCTGTCCGGGCCGGCCCGATGCGCTTCACGTAAGCGTTCCAGATCACATAGGCCAGCCCGGTTCCCAGGATACCGGCACATGCGGCTCCCATCCAGGCGATCGGTGCAACCGTGGACCAAGTCCGGGCCAGGAGACGGTCCAGATTCATCAGGGCCAGCCCGCTCGTGCCCCAGAGCGAGGCGTAAGCGGTCATGTGCAGCGCGCTGACATGCCTGGGGAGCAGGCGGTTGAGCACGGTGTATGCGGCCCAGATGAGCATGGCCGCCACCATGAAGAGGTTGCCCGCGATCGTGTCAGCTCCCGGAGTGGTCAGGCCGGGGAGCAAAATGGTAGCGATCCCGGTCAGGGAAAGGAGCAGCCCCAGCCAGTTGGTCGGCCGAAGCCGCTCCAGCCCTGCAGCTACGCTGATGATGCCCACGACAACGGGAGTGGCACCGAAGATGATGCCCCCGTTGGCGGAGGAGGTGCTCACCATGGCCAGGCTGAAGCAGTAGGGAAACCCCGTGAGTCCCAGAAGGCCCAGCCCCACCGCGGCGAGGTGATCCCGCGGCCGGAGCTGGACTGATCCCCACTTACGGGCGTGGACAAGGGCGAAACAGTTCAATACAATTGCCGCGCTTGCGGTGCGCAGAAAGGCGAAAGTCAAAGTGTCGAAGCTGACGAGCCCCATTTTGGTGAAGAGAAAAGTGAGCCCCCAGCTGCAGGCAACAAGGAGCAGGAGCAAATCGCGCCATCCCGGTAGCATGGAACCGTTGGGCAATCGCATGACTCGGACCTCCGGATAAAGAATGTGCCGCTCCGGTGTGGGAGCTGGTCCAAGCGATACAGCACTGCCTTCGGTGATGGCTAACGAAATTCGATGATCCTTGTATAACGAGGTGTGATCCATGCTGCATTCCGATCTGGATATCCATCTGCTCCGGGCCTTCGTGACCGTGGCCCGGGAGCGGAGCTTTACCCGTGCCGCGGCCAGGCTCATGCGGACCCAGTCCGCGGTGAGCATGCAGTTGCGGCGCCTGGAGCAGAATCTGGGCAAGCTGCTTTTGGTGCGCAACAGCAAGAGGGTTCGGCTGACGGATTCCGGGGAGACCTTTCTCCCCTTTGCGGAAAGGATCCTGCGCCTGAACGACGAGGCCCTGAACGAGATGGGCCAGCCCGAGGTGCGGGGGAAGGTGCGCCTGGGTGTTCCGGACGATTACGCCGCGTATTTCCTGCCCCGTGTCCTGGCCAACTTCGGCGCCCTGTACCCCCGCATCAGGCTGGAGGTTTCCTGCGAGTTGAGCGTGAATCTGCCGGGGAAGCTGGCCAGCGGTGACATCGATATCGCACTGACCACCCGTCAGCCCCAGAGCAAGGGCGGGGATTTCCTGCGGAGGGAGCAGCTTGTCTGGGCCGAGGCGGAGCAGGGTCGGGTTCACGACCGGGATCCGCTCCCCCTGGCCCTGTTTCCGGAAGGGGTCTGCGTCTTCCGCGAGGCCGCCCTGCGCGTCCTGGCGGAGGCGGGAAGGAGATGGAATCTGGTCTGCACCAGCCAGGGGCTGGCCGGCATCCGTTCCGTGGTTTCCTCCGGCCTGGCTCTGACGGTGGTTACCGAGAACACCCTGTCCTCGGATATGCGCCGGGTACCCCCGGAAGAGGGGCTGCCCGGCCTGCCCTCCATCGACCTGGCCCTGCACCGTTCCAGGCAGAGCGCCGGAGAGGCTGTGGAAGTCTTTGCCGAGCACATCCATCAGGTGCTGCAGGGAGGGGTCCGGACGGAGGATGCTGAGCAGGGAGGTGGCTCCGGGAGTTGTTCCCGGGGTTCGTAGAGGCTTCGGGTGAGCTGTGTCTGAAGCTGTTTTGTATGAAAATGCGTTTAACTAACTGATTTATAGGGGAATTATCCGCAAGGCCACCCGGCACTCATTCAAAGAATGAGTGCCGGGTTCGCCGGGGTTCATAATACACCACGGCCTTGTTGGAACCGCGCAAGGTACATCGACTCCGCTCCAAAAATGGGAAGACACATCAATTGAAGCCTGTCTCAAAGGATGTGAGATCGAGTGTGTCGATAAAGGTGTCGCGTATCCCGTCATGTGAAACCCGGGATGAACCCCGCGCGTCAGCGTCCAGCCGCAATTGCCTCGCGGCATTTTCATGCTTGGTTGTGCCGTCTGCCCGGGAATGAAGGGTGTATGAGCCAAGGATATGCGAGCCGCCGCTGGCGCGAGCGGTTCCGGTAAGGAGGGATCATGACCGAGACGGACTGGGAGCTTCTCGCCCCGATGGACCTTAACTGTTTCGGCTGCGGAAGGGACAATCCCTACGGCCTGGGAATGCGCTTCTCCCACAGGGATGGCGTGCTTCGATCCGAGCTGGAGGTGCCGGGGCACCTCTGCGGCTGGAACACCCTGGTCCACGGCGGGATCCTCTCCACCATCCTGGACGAGGTCATGTCCTGGACCGCGATCCATCTCTTGTCCCCCTATATCCTGACCAGGGATATGAGTGTTCGCTACAGGAGACCGGTGTACATTCAAACGCCCTTGACCACTTACGGCTGGATCAAGGAGAGCGGTAGGGGGCGGAAGGCGGTTGTCACCGCCGAGATCCGGGACGGGGAGGACCGGGTCTGTACCTCGGGGGAGGGGACCTACGCCCTGTTCACCGCGGAGCAGTTCGAGCGGATGGGGCTTTAGGGGGACCGACAGAGTGTCGATGAGTCAGTATATCAGTCCGTCAGTGCGTCGGTGAATCGGTACGTCGATGAGCTGTCGACAACAGACACACTGACTTACTGACACACTGACTCACCGGATCTCGGTCACGCCTTCAAGCATGGAGCCCAATGGTTTTCCCCGTATACGGGCTTTTTTTTGTATGAAAATGTGGCCAAGATGTTGAATTATTGAGGAAAATACCGCGAGGCGAAGGCGGGTGGAGCGCTTTGCTGGGTTTCATAATACACCTTGGCTTTGTTGGTACCGCCTGAGGTGTACTTGATTCCCTCCAGTCATCATGATTCACACCATTTGAATCCTGCTTCCCCGGAAGTGATTCGGGAATGTCGATGAGG
>CAYNCR010000284.1:0-3668 GCA_964395575.1 uncultured Desulfohalobiaceae bacterium | reverse complement strand
AGATGCGCCACTGAGGCACCCCGGTTAAATCCTGCTTCGCAGGGCCGGCTTTGCCGGCATTTAATGGGGCAGGCGGAGGGCGCGGAGAGCATCTCGACCTTGGGGCCTTTGTTCGACAATTCCGGGGCGCCCGGTACATGAAAAAAGGCATACAAAAAGACGGGCCGCCCCCTCTTTTTGTATGCCGAAAAGACCGCTTCGGACTGCAGAATGCTGGCAGCTTAAACGCAGCCGGTGGGCTTGGGGAGGCCAGCCATCTTGCAGGCGCCCTTGCCGGGACCGGAGGGGAACAGCTCGTAAATCTTCTTCAGCTTGAAGCCGGTAACCTTGGACAGGATCCGGACCATGGGAGCAATGCCGTTCTTCTTGTAGTAATCCTGCAGAAAGTTGATCACTTTCCAGTGCTCGTCGGTGAGTTCCTTGATGCCCTCATATTCTTTAACATAATCGACCCATTCTTCGCTCCAGTCGTCGAAATTCTGCAGGAAGCCGTCCTCGTCGATCTCGAATGTCTGGCCTTTGTGTTCCACCGTTGCCATTTCCGAACCTCCTTGAAACAAGTGTTCTTGCGACTTATTCGTTTCCCTTCGTTAAACTGAAAAAGACTTAATATGGATGCCTTGAGAAGTCAAGGCATCCTTCTTCCAGGCGCCGCTTTGGATTACCCAATATAGAAAGGAGAGTGCAAGCTTGTCAAGCGAGCCGAAAGACGTCTCAAATGAGATTCACAGCTGAGCCGCGCCCACTACGCCGCAATCCAACCTCCACATTCCGCGTGCTGGATGGTGCATTTTTCAAGCTCAATTCCGGCCTTTGGAGTCTGACGTCCGGCCTCTGTTATCCGCTGTCCGATGACAGATCCAGCAGCTGACTCCTGGCGAAGTCCAATGAGGGGTCCATTTCCAGGGCTGTTTGCAGAAAGTCCATGGCAGCCCCCGGCTTTCCCATGTTTTTGTAGCAGAGCCCCAGATTGGCCATGTCCACGGCTGAGCCCGCATCAATCTCCAGGGCGGCGCTGAACTCCCGAGCGGCCTCCTGGTAGCGGCCGGTGCGGAAGAAGGCCACACCGCGCTGATTGCGGAACGTGTGGTTCGAGGGGCTGTATTCCGCGGCCCGGTCCAGATGGGGGAGGCTCGCCTCCCACTCATCGCGCAGCCCGTGGCTGTATCCGCTGTAGAACGCGGCCAGGGCCTTGCTTTCCTCAGTGGGCTGCAGGGGCTCAGCGGAACGGAACCATTCCAGGGCCTCTTCGGGGCTTCCCTGTCGCAGGCTCAGAAGGCCGCGAAAAAAGGGCAGGAAGTGGGCCCCGGGATAGATCTCCTCCAGGCGGTCCAGGCCACGAGTGGCGCTGTCCACTGGATGTTCCTCGGCAAGGATGCGCCCCACGAAGAGGCCCAGGCTGGCCTCGGGGGCCCGTTCGCGGAAGAGGAGTCCGGGAGCGATGGTGTAGGTCGCCGGAATGCCAAGTCCCGCATGGGTGGTGTCCACGGAGTACAGGGAGTAGCCGAGCTGTTGGAGGCGTTCCGCCAGCCGCATGGCTTCCCTGCCGATATCTGTGTCGCTGATATCGGGAAGATCCTGAAGGGGTACGGTCTCACCCCGGCGGAGCCATTCGCATTCCTCCAGGCTTCCGGGCTTGTCCAGCCCGGAAGGGTCGTAGCAGCTCCCGGTATGGAAGTCCCCGGCAAGCTGGGCCACCTCGGTGAGGGCCCGTATCGCCGCCGTGTTCGGGGATGTGGCCGTCCCCGCGGTGAGCACGATCTCGCTCAGGCCCGGGAATGTGCTCGGATCAAAGGCCAGTGCGCCCACTGAGGGAACTCCCATGCCCATGCTGAAATCCTTGAGCAGGACCCGGATTCCCTGCTCCGTGAAGGAGCGCCACAGATCGAGGAGCACCGGATCGTCAAAGCTGTTCGGATCCAGAGTGGGCAGGGCGGGGCGATCCCTGTCCGCCAGGGCGCTCACGTGTCTTTCGATGAGCTCGCAGCCGCCCTGCAGCACGGCTTCCTCGACAGTGTTGCCCGCGGAGGAGCCGTTGAACTCGTTGAGCTTCTTGAACCAGTCCATGGGCAGGACAAACTCGCTCTGACCGTCGATATGCCAGGCGCTGCAGAAGCGCCACCTGACGAGGTCCAGCACCT
This sequence comes from uncultured Desulfohalobiaceae bacterium, assembly GCA_964395575.1. Classification (GTDB taxonomy): domain Bacteria; phylum Desulfobacterota; class Desulfovibrionia; order Desulfovibrionales; family Desulfothermaceae; genus JAIPDU01. The sequence continues at coordinate 1,527 of CAYNCR010000284.1, read as the reverse complement.
CTTCCGCCTGTTCCGGGGAAATGGTCTCGTTCACGGACCGCAGCATTTCCTCCACGGGAATAAGGCGGCTTCCGAAGTGGTTGCGGGCCTCGCTCCAGGTCATTTGCTCGAACCGCGATTCATCCTGCCAGAAGCGGAACAGGCTGTAGCGTTCCACAAGCTCCATCAGAGCCGAAGCCTCGGCCTGATCCGAGGTGGGACCCTTGCCCATCTGTTTGGCGGTGGGCATGATCTCCCTGGCCATCTCCCCGCAATAGGAAAGATACACCGGAATGCCCAGCCTGCCCGTATCGATACGCTCGGTGCGGGTGAGAACGCTCTCCCCGCACTCATCCACAATCCGCTTGACCATGGAAACGGTGTCCGAAGCGGGGCGGGCCTTGTCCAGGACCGCCTGGCTGCTTTTGGGGCACGATTTGAATGGAAGCATATTGAAACTGTTTATGGGGTTATGGGGTTATGTGGTTACGAAACAGTGCGGTGATGTTCCTCGTTCGAGGAGGAGGGATTCGGGCTCCACTCTCCGACGTCCGACGTCCGATATCCGACATCCGACGTCCGACATCCGATCTCCGTCCTCCGACTTCTGACGTCTGACATCTGACGTCTGGTAACTGTCCTCCATCTTCCGTCTTCTGTCTTCTGATGTCTGACGTCTGACGTCCGACCTCCGACTTCTGACGTCCGACGTCCGACATCCGGTCTCCGACCTCCGATCACCCCAGCGGCTTGAGCCGGGTAATGGCGCACAAATGGCGCTCCCCCTGGCTTTCGGACTGACTCGTCTCCCTGTATCCCAGGGTCTTTTCCTGGATGGAGAACTCGTGCTTTGCCGCCTGAAAGAATGTCTTGGCTCCGATGCGGTAGTCCCTGGCCAGAACGATTTCCGACTGGGGGCCGGTCTCGAGATGTTCCCTGAGAAAGCCGAGCAGGGGCTCATAGTGCTCTTCGCGGTAGAGTACTTCGGAGCCGACGATATAGGTGTATCTCTGGGAAAGACGGCTTGCGGTGAAGTCTCCCCTGGCCACTTGGGCCCGGTCCTCAAGGCCGTTCTTCAGGATGTTGATCCTGGCGAAGAGCAGGGCGTCCGGCTCGGTGTCGGTTATGCATACCCGCATGCCGCGCGCGGCTGCGGTCAGGCCGCACAGTCCGATACCTGCTCCGAGCTCCAGGAGCTCGCTGTCCGGAGCGGCGGCATCCGCCAGGCGCTGTATGTAATAGCTGAGCAGGATGGAAGTGGGCCAGATCTTGGCCCAGAAGGGGAGCTCAAGGGTCTGTCCAGGGCCAGTGTTTTCGGCGAGCCTGTCGATATAGTCCTCCAGGTCGCTGATCTGCAGGATGTTCAGCTCTGTGTCCTGGATGGATATGGGCTCGAAGTGAACGTCGAACTTTTTCGATGCGCGATCCAGAAGCTCGTCCAGGGTTTCGGCTTCGGAGAAGCCGAGTCCGGTTGTTTCTTCCCGCATAACTGCCCTTTTTTTTGTATGAAAATGCGCTCAACGAGCTGATTTATCGGGGAATTATCCG
>CAYNCR010000283.1:0-3692 GCA_964395575.1 uncultured Desulfohalobiaceae bacterium | reverse complement strand
TCTCCTTCTCCAGGCGCTCCTGGATGTCGACAATGCGCGAGGTCTCCATCATCAGGCTGCGGGCGGCCTCGATATTCACCCGCATCTCGGAGAGCATTTCCCGGACGGGGGGAATGTCAGCGATCGTCCTCTGAAACTGTCTGCGGTAGGCGGCGTAGGAGCGGGCCTCCCGGAATGCCGCTTCGGCAACACCGATGGCCTGCGCGCCCACTGCCAGTCTTGCCCCGTTCATTAGGGACAGGGTGTAGCGTACAAGTCCCATCTTGCGCCGCCCCAAAAGCTCGGCTGGGGCCTTATTGAACTGCATCTCGCAGGTGGGGGAGCCGTGAATGCCCAGCTTGTCCTCGATGCGGCGAACGCGCATGTTTTCGTCCCGCTGGTAGATGAAAAGGGACAAACCGCGCCCCCCGCTGGAACCGGACTCGCTCCGGGCTAGCACCAGGACCACGTCGCCGCAGCCGTTGGTGATGAAACGCTTGACCCCGTTCAACTGCCAGTTGTTATCGTCATCCTGTACCGCCCGCAGGCGAACGGCCTGCAGGTCGGAGCCGGCGTCCGGCTCGGTCAGGGCCATGGCCCCTGTTGCCTCTCCGGTGGCGAACTGGGGCAAATAGCGCTGCTTCTGCTCCTCGCTGCCGAATCGCTCGATAGTGTCCGCGATCTCCTGGAGCCCGAAGAGATTCATCAGGGAGGCGTCGGCGCGAGAGATGATCTCGATGGCCAGGGAATAGACCGTCTTGGGGCAGTTGATGCCCCCATAGGCCCGGGACAGGGTGAATCCCATGAGGTCCGCCTGGCTCAGCTTGTGCAGAGCTTTCTTGGTCCCCTGGGCGTAGTGGACCTCGCCGTGCTCCAGCTTGGCCCCTTCGCGATCCACTCCACGGGCCTGGGGCGCGACAGTATCCCCGGCAATGGAGCCGACGATATCCAGGATCCGGTTATAGTTGTCCAGGGCGTCCTCCACGTCCCTCGGGGCGTGGGAGTAGTCGTCCTTCTCGGCAAAGTCCCGCTCCTGGAGCCTGACAATCCGCTCCATCTCCGTATGGGCGGGATGCTCCAGATGAAAGCGAATATCCCGATTGTCCAGATAGAAGTTGGCCACATCCACCTCCTATGATTGCGCTTGATAGGCCTTGATCATTTTGGGCAGCACATCCGCCACCTCTCCGACAATGGCATAGTGCGCAATGTCGAAGATGGGGGCCTCGGTATCGCTGTTCACGGCCAGAATACGTTTGGATTCCTGCATTCCGGCAAGATGTTGGACTTGTCCGGAGATGCCGCAGGCTATATAGAGGTTGGGCCGTACCGTGGTGCCGGTCTGGCCCACCTGGCGCTCGTGGGGCAGAAAACCCCCGTCGATCATGGGCCGCGATCCGGCGTACTCGCCGCCCAGAACGCGGGCCAGATCCTTGACCAACTGCAGGGAGCGCGCGTCGCTCGCCCCCATGCCGGCGGCCACAATAATCCCGGCCTTGCGCAGGTCCACCTCCCTGTCCATACGGTGGAGCTCCAAGACCTGTGTGGCGAAATCCTCGGGCGGGAAATGGACCGGTACGTCCACCACTTCCGCCTTCTTGGAGGAGCCGGCCTCGGGCATGGGCATGACCCCTTCCCGCACCGTGGCCATGCTAGGGCGGCTTTCCGGCGAAACGATGGTGGCGATAATGTTCCCCCCCCATGCCGGGCGTATCTGATTCAGGGTATTGATCCAGGTACGATTCTTCCCCTTGAATTCGCCGATGTTCAGCTCGGTGCAGTCCGCGGTAAGCCCGCACCGCAACGAGGAAGCCACGCGCGGGGCCACGTCCCTGCCGGTGGTCGTCGCCCCGAAAAGCACGATCTGCGGGTCGCAGCCCTGAATAACCTCCTGCACGCCACGGGCAAAGGGCACGGAGGTGAAATCCGCCAGGCGCCTATCCTCCACACGGTAAACCCTGTGGCAACCATAGCGGCCGAGGTCTGCGGGATCCTCCTCCAGACCGTGACCCACGAGGACCCCTTCCACGCTCACACCGAGCTCTCGGGCAAGATCCCCTGCCTTGCCCAAGAGCTCCAGGCTCACATCGGCAATGGCACCGTCCCTTTGTTCCAGAAAAACGAGAACGCTGTTCGTGGGTTGCATCCCTCTCCCCTTATTTCAGACATCCGTTGTTGGCATCCGCGGCTCGCCTTACGCATGTTCCCGTATAGGGCCGAATTTCGCGAGATCCGCAACGGCCCCTCCGGCTCGATAGCGGCCGCATTGCGCGGAAAACAGACACTCAAGCGCCCCTGTGCCGGTCAGGCAAGAATGTGTTCCTGCTGCAGCTCGGCCATCAACTCGGAGATGGATTCCTGGCTGTTCTCGACGCGCTTCACTTCCTGGGCCTTGAGAACCACACTCCGGACCTTCTTAACCTGAGTGGGCGAGCCGGACATCCCGCACAAATCGTGATCGGCACCTATGGTCTCGACATTCCACAGCTTGACGCAGGGCGTTTCCCCCTCCGGGGTCGCGTACTCCTCAGGCTGGAGTGTGGGAAGATTCTTGCAGGCCATCACCCGTTTCGCGCTTGGCGGCCTGGTTTCGTTGGCCTCCTGGGAGATGGTAAGAAGCAGGGGAAAGCGGCTGCGGAGCTTCTGCTCGCCGCCCTCAATACCGCGACGTACTGTCATTCCCCGCTCATCGGTCTCAAGCACTCCCGTGACATTGGTAATCTGATTGATGCCCAGCTTCTCAGCAAGCTGAGGGCCCACTTGGGCGGTATCCCCGTCGATCGCCTGCTTCCCGCAGAAAACGACCTGGAAGTCCCGAAGTGTTTCCAGCGTTCGGGAAAGAATGTAGGATGTGGCCAGGGTGTCCGAGGCGGCAAAACACTTGTCCGAGACGAGCACCGCCTCGTCCGCGCCCAGGTAAAAGCACTCCCTGAGGGCTTCCGCCGCCTTGGGCGGCCCCATGGAAACGACCGTCACCTTGCCGCCCAGCTGCTCCCTGATTCGGAGGGCCTCCTCAAGGGCGTGCAGATCGTCCGGATTGACGATTGCCGGAAGGGCGTCGCGGTTGACGGTCCCGTCGTCCTTCATGGCCTTTTCCCCGACCTGAGTGGTGTCCGGCACCTGCTTGACCAGGACCGCCATATTGATTCCCATAGTCGAATATCCTCCCCTTGCAGCGGCTCTGTCCAACGTGTTTGTGCGTCTATGAAAGCGCAGTCCATGAATTTCAGGGACCGCGAAAGAAATAAGCGTCTCCTTGCCTCGCAACCCATCCGGTCCAATTCACTGGCCGGTTGCCTCCATGGCCGCCGTGCGTAGCGCTTTCCCTCGATCGCGTCAAGACATGCGAAGCGGCTCCATTCCGGACAAGCAAAAGGAGCTTTCACCACGACAATCAGGCCCTTGAAAAATTACCCGGAAGGCTTGTGTGCGCAGCTATCGTAAAGAAGTCTGGCTTGAAGTCAAGAGACGCAGGGATTTCATCGACACACCCCTCGCGTGGAGGATGCCCTATGGAATAACAGGGGGCATCTCGAACTTATCCGCTCATTCGCTGAGTTATTCGCATTTACATGCCCAATAAACGATAGTATTCGTTCACAATTGTAAGTCATGGTAAGGAGTCACCCATGCCTGAAAGGATTTCCCTCTTTGCAATGCGGGAGGCGGCAAAAGAGCTGAACAATGTGCTGGGCCTGGAACCACCCATTGAT